>NZ_JBMNDS010000082.1:0-45654 GCF_052543295.1 Streptomyces sp. SAS_270 | reverse complement strand
CAAGCGACGAAACGACAGCTCACCACTCCCGCAGAATCACCGACCCCATGCCCGACCAGCGAAATCGACGGCCTCAAGATCGGTACGACAACAGCTACTTAAGGATCCCGCCAGCGGCCGCGGTCAGGGACTATGCCCTTTCCGGGACCCGGACGCCGCAACGCGACGGATCACCGGAAGTCTGCCCCTGAACTGCCCAGGCCGGTGCGCCTGAGCAGTTCAGGTCGCACCGGCCGAGGCTGTCAGGGCACGTCGGCCAGGCGCCGCGCCCAGAAGGGGCGGTCGGTCCAGCGGGCCTCTTGGGCGTGGATGACACGGTGGCCGCGCAGATATGCGCTCCGTGCGGCCGCGACCTGGTCCGCGTAGGCGCCGAGGGACGAGTCCGCGCCGTCAGGAACGCCACTCAGGCGGGCGTCGACGGCCAGGCCCGCGCTCAGCCCGGTGTAGAGGGCGGTCAGCACGCCCTGGGAGGAGAGCGGGTCGAAGGCGACCGCCGCGTCACCGGCGGCGGTCCAGCCGTCTCCGTACACCCGGTCCAGGTGCGCCGTGTGCGCGGCGGCCCGGCGGGGCGCGGTGGGTGACGTGGGCGGGGGCCCGTCCCGGTGGACCCATCGGGACACGTGGCGGGTGGCCGACATCCGTCGGTGGAAGTGGCGTGCGGTGTGGGTGGCGGCCGGCAGGTCGGTGTCGGTGAAGTAGGCGACCAGGCGCCCGCCGGAGGGCTGCGGGGCGGTGTACCACCAGCCGTCCTCGTCGGACTCGACGAGGGAGCGGCGGTCGGTGTCCAGCGGGTCCGCTTCCAGGGGCACGTACAGGGCTGTGAGCCGGTCCCGGACCCGCCGCCGGGCCCCGCACCGGACCGCTATCGCGGCGGCGCGGCCGGTGGCGTCGATCACCCAGCGGCAGCGCACCGTACGCTCGCCACCGGACGCGGACGCGGACCCGGACGCGGACCCGCCTCCGCCTGCGGACCCGCCCCCGCCCCCGCCCCCGGACCCGGAATCGGCCTCGGACCCGGACGCCGGCCCGGTATCGGACCCGCTCCCGCTCCCGCCCCCGGACCCGGACGCCGGCCCGGTATCGGGCCCGCCCCCGCCCCCCGACCCGCTACCGGCAGGGCCCGTGCCGCCGCGCAGGACCAAGGTCCAGCCGCTGTCCGGCGTCCGCACCGTTTCGCGTACGGCCGTGCCCTCGGCGACCTCCGCCCCCGCCGCGCGGGAGGCATCGCGCAGTCGCTGGTCGAACAGCCGTCGGTCGAGGTGCCAGCCATGGCCGTGCGGGTCGTTGATGAAGTCGACGGTGTGCAGGTCGGCCGAACCCCACGCCGAAAGACTGCCGTAGCAGGGCAGGTGTCCGGAGTCGAGAACACGGTCGGCTATGCCGAGATCGCCGAGCAGGACCCGCCCGGCGGGTACGAGCGTCTCGCCGACCTTGGGCGGCCCGGTGCCGGCGTCCGCCAGCAGGACCGTACGGCCCGCCCGGGCGAGCATGAGCGCGGCGGCGCAGCCGGCCGGGCCGCCGCCCGCCACCACGACGTCGTAGGTGTCCGCGCCGAGAGCGAGGGCGGCGCTCACCGCGCGTCGCGGAAGGGGTCGAGTTTCTCGAGGTATCCGGCGGTGATCTCCTCCTCGCGGTAGCCGGTCGCCCTGGCCGCTTCGCCGACGGCCCGCGCCGCGGACTCGGCCTCGACGGCTTCGGGGGCGAGCCTTCCCTCGGGCGAGCGGCCCGCCGCCGCGGCCAACACGTGCGGCCCCGCCTCGGGCACCTGCACGTTGACGAGGTTCGCCCTGTCCGGTGCCTGAGCGAGCGGTTGTCCCGGGCGCGACTCCACCAGGATCCGGTCGGGGAACTTCCCGTCGCCCACGGTGTAGTCGCGCACCTCGACGACGCCGAGTTTGGCCCAGTCCTTGATCATCTGTGTGCGTTGCTCGTTCATGGTGCCGGTGAGTCCGCGCAGCCAGGTCGCCCGCCGCTCGAATGCCTCCTCCCGGGCGCTGTCGTCGCTCCCGGCCGACGGCGTGTTGACCTTCTCGAAGTCCTCCAGCTTGAGCACATGGTTGGGTACCTGGGCAGGCCAGAAGGTCGGCAGGTACGGGCTGTACCGGGGCCCCAGGTTGGCCAACACCTCGTAGCCCGAGCGGCAGCTCGCGGTGTCCGCCTGCCAGGGGGCGGCCATCCAGCGGGTGAGGTCACCGGGGCCCTGTGCCTGGAGGGGGCCAGTGGCGGAGACCGCCTCGTCCGGAAGCAGGGTGGGCCCGTAGTCGGGTTCCGCGGTGGCGGGGGCGCGGTGCCGGATGCGGAAGGGCGCGCTGAACATGCTCGCGTGCCTGATCGGCCAGGTGACCTCGATCCCCGGGTGGAACGCGTCGGCGGCGCAGCCCTCCAGGGCCGCCCGGTCCAGCAGCCCCGGCTGCTCGGCGGCAGGGGCCTCGTCGACCGTGGGGCGCGGCTGCTGCAAGGGTCCGGCCACGAACGCCCCGTCCGCCCAACGCTGCAGCATCCAGTCCTGGGTCGGCGACAGCGCCAGGTGCTGAAGCATGGACTTGGGCTTGCTGGCCATGGCGTCGCCGTACAGCCACGGCCACGGCAGCGGGGACTTTCCGTCACGGTCGTAGTCGCGCAAGGAGGCGTACACCTGGCGGCGCAGTTCCCGGGTTCGGTTGGACGGATCGGCGAGCCTCTTGCGCATCGTCGGCGAGAGGAAGAAGTTGGGGCCGTTCCAGCCGAACTGGGTCGCGAAACCGTGGTTGACCCACTGCAGATCGCAGAACCTGCGGAATATCGGCTCGATGTGATCGGCGAACGAGACCTGCTGTGGGCGGGTCAGCGAACCGGCCTGGACGAAGACGTCGAAGAGCAGGTCGTAGAGGGTACGGACGGACTTCACGCCGGGGGCGTAGTGCGGAGGTCCCACCACGACCCAGGCCGGGACGGCGGTCAGATCCTGGCCGTCGATTGTGACCTTCGCTGTCACCGGGCCGTCGGACACGTCGTCGTACCAGGTGTTGTTGTTGGTGACCCCGGTGATCGGCTGGTTCTTGTAGGAGGCGGAGTTTCCACGGCCACCGAGCACCACCAGGCGGCCGTCGGAACGGGTGGAGATCTCGCCGAGGTACACCGCCTTGTCCATGACCTTGCCGGTGTCGAATTTCTGCGTCTCGGTCTTCGAGCCGCGAACGGTGCGGCTGCCGGGATCGTTGACCAGCTTCTTCCTGTCGGCGACCACGACGTCGGCGTTGCGTCGACCGTACTGCTCTGCCGTGAGCGTCTTGCCCTCGGGGATGTCCAGCGCCAGATGGAACTGATACCAGGCGGCCTTCTTGTTGGCCAGATGCACCGTCCACTGGATCTCGGTGACACCCTCGCTGCCCGGCTTCAGTTCCCGTACGACCTCCCCGGCGGCGTTGTAGCCGTACACACGGAATCGTGCGGCCTGCCTCCGTATCGCCCCGGAAGCGTCCTTGTAGGAGCCGGCGTCCGCTGGTTTCTGGTCCGGTGATTCCGGGCCGATGAAGGGTGCCTCTGCGCTGTTGCCGACCCGGGCGACACCGATGGCGGGGTGGATCTTCACCTGCACGATGTGACTGTCCATCAAAGAACCCTCCGTTGTGGATTCAACCGGTCGAACGTATGTGATCGCACATGAAGAGGGCGCAGGCCGAGCTCGCGTTCCGAGGGCGGGGTTCGGGTCAGGGTCCTGCCCGGCGCCAGTCCGTCACTGGGCCGGGGTCCGTGTGGTCCGCGGGCAATGCCGTGTAGTTAAGCGGTGTCCGCGCTGGTCAAGGGCATAGAGGCATGGCCTGCGAGGGTGTAGAGAGCGCGCCCCGTCTTGCGGATGATGCCCTCGCTTGACCATTGGGACAGTTGAACGCAGAAGCTGTTCAGGTTGGTGATGCACAGCATGCGTGCGAGTTCGCGGCCGTGCCAGGCCCGGCCGGGCTCGGCGGCGAGGATGGTGAGCACGCGGTGCTGGCGGCCCGCAGTCGGCGACGTCCGGGAAGGGGCGGGTGTCGGTGTGTGGGCGGCCGGGCTCCATGAACGGCGATGGCGGACCTGTGGCGGCGGTGGGGTGTCGTGGGCCGTGTAGAGCGTGATGGCGATGCTCTGGCTGGTCAGTGGCCTGTTGTCAGCGGGGCGGGCGGGGGAGCGGGAGATCGGGCACTTGACCTTGCGGATGCTGGTGCGCAGACGGCGGGGCGGGAGCAGGTCGGACAGAACCGCTCGGCCGATGTCGCCGACCAGATCGGAGTCCCCCGCGGCCGGGACGACGCCGCGGCCGGCGGTCAGGAGGTCCCGGGCGGTCTCCAGGGCGGTGGTGAAGCTTGCCCGGTCCGGATCGAGACCCGGCGCTGACTCGATGGCGGCCACCATGGCGATCCGCAGGACCTGGTAGGTGGCCAGCAGCGCCCACATTTCCTGTTCGACTCCGACCGGGTCACCCGAGCGCAGGACCCTGCCGGTGAGGAGCGTGTGACGCAGGGAGTGGAACGCGCCCTCGGCTTCCCAGCGTTCGTGATAGAGCCGTACCAACTGCTCCGCGGGGTCGACGCGATGGTCGAGCAATGTGGTGAGCAGCCGGTAGCGCCCCTGGACGTGGCGGCCGTCGGTGGTGGTGACGGTGATGTCGGCGTCGATGACGCGGAGGAGTCCTTCGGCGATGATTTTGCGCATCTCCTGGTCGCTGGCGCCCGCGTCGCGGGCGTCGAACAGGCGCTGCGCGTACGCCGGTGGGAGGTGGACGGTGAGGCGGCGGAAGCGTCCGTCGTCGGTGCTGCCGACCGGGGCGGTGTAGCCGAAGCGGGCCCTGGTCTCCACGGTGATCCCTCCGGTGGCGGCGGCCTGCTTCCGCCGGCACTTGCGGACCTGCGGCTGCCAGCGGACCCGCACCGCTGCATCGATCTTCGCGGCGATCTCCTCGGACGGGTGCTTGCGCGCGCCGCGCCGGTAGCGGTTGACCGAGTCGGCGGTGACGCCGATCTCCTCCGCGACGGCCTTCGCGGACTTCATCTGCTGAGCAGGTAACCGATCTTGCCCTTCAGGGTCTTGGGCGGCTCGCGGGTGAACATCTCCCAGCTCGCGCGCTCGATGGCGTCCTCAATCTCTCCCGCCACGGCCCTACTCGCCTTCGTCCAGGACCGCGTCGCCGCCCTTGATGTGCCGGGCCGGGTTGAAACCCTGCCCCATCAAGTCGACCGGCCACAGCATCGACTGAACGCCCTCCAGCTTCGCCAGGCCCGGAGTGGGCCCGAGGCGGAACCCGCCCGGCTGGGGCTTGCCGGAGGCGGCGTACGGCAGGGAGTCCAGCGGGCTGTCGCCAGGGCTCGGGTAGACGACACAGTCAGAGAGCACGGCGAGCGGGAACAGCTCGGTCATCCGGGACATGTTCAGCAGCTTGCGGTGCATGTTCACCCGCGCCTTGGAGATGACCGCGGCTCGGATGTCGGGACGCCAGGTCGGCCTCTGCAGGGCCGGCCACCGCTCCCCTGCTTATAGGCCTTGCCCTGCGGGCGCTCACGCAGCTTGCCCACGCCGCCCTTCGTTCTGCAGGTGCGCTGTCAAAGCAGCCCATATGCGGAACGTGCCGTGCGCGCACGACCGGTCGATCCACGTCAGATCCGACGCCGGGACGGTGCGCCACAGCGGATGGAAGCCATTGACCGCGGCCGTCACTTCCGCTGCGGCCAGACGCGGAACCTCCTGCCAGCGCCCAGCTCCCCCACCCCACACCCTTCCGAACACGCAAACCGACACCGAACACCGTGCCGCCGCGCAGTCACAGAAGGATCAGAAGTGCCGTTCCTGGGACAGCGGAACAGGGCGGGGTGTACCGCCCCACGACAGCCGTACCCGCTACAGAAACCGCCCCACTGCAGTGACGCTGTCCTTCACAAACGGGCCAACCAGCAAGAACATCCCAACCTGACATGCCGTCATTGACACCCACCCACTGACACCAAACCGGCACATCGCAGCGGCGGTCTTCACCTGTGCCGCGGCCTGCGTGCGTCCTTCGTGGTGCGGATCCTGCGCTCCAGGTCGGTCAGCGGCTCCAATACGTTGATGGGTTCCGGGGACGTGACCAGCCGGGCTGCGCCGCCGACAAACTCCACATTGGCGTAGTCGCGGTAGTCGAAGACGTGCTGCGAGTTCAGCCGGAAACCTACGGCGGAGGTCGCGTAGTACGCCACGCGCTCCGGGTGGAAGTAGGCGGCCAGACCGTCGCGTACCAGTCGCGCACTGGTGCTGCGCGAGTCGTCGCACAGCCATTGGAAGTAGCCCTCGGCCAGATGCACAGGGACACTCGGAAGGGAGGCGGCGGTTTCCTGGGTGACCCAGCCTGCCTCGACTGCGGGCCTAAAGATGTCCGGGTGGTCGAACTTGGTGATGCAGACCGACACTTGGTGCGGCAGCCGCCCTCGGTCCTGGCGCCCTGCGCTGCTGATTCGCTGACTCAGCTCGGTGAGCGTGGACAGGAAGTGGGTCAGGCCCTGAGCCGTCTCCGAGGCCTCACCCAGCGGGTCGAAGAAGTAGATCAGGCCCTGAGCGTCAGCGAGTTGGTCAACCACCCTGGTGTGGAGGGGGCTTTCCGTCCGGAACGCTTCACCAGGCGCGTCCTGGAGCTCCAGGACGAACTTGGCGTCTCGGTGCCGCTTGCGCAGCAGGCCCACGGCGGGCGTGCGGCCCTGGAACGACCAGCTCACGCCTTCGAGGCTGTCGGTGGCAGTGGGGAAGGTCCGCTCGACCGCCAGCTTCGTCACGCCCTCGTTGAGGAATGCGTTGGCCTTCGCCGTCGTCCCGGCGATCAGCCAGTTTGCTTCCCCGTGCCGCTGCGCCTGCATCGCCGCGATGGGCAGGGCGGCCAGGTACGTCGTCTTTCCTGCACGCGGCGCGCCCCACAGCCCGATCCGGATTCGGTCGCCCGCCGCCGAGTCGTCCTGCCGGGTGGCTGCGGTGGCCCGCAGTGGTTCGGGAGGGCCTTGCGGTACAGATGGCTGGCCATCGAGCAGAGATGCGCGGGTCGGCCGGGGGTAAGGGGTGGGCTCTGCCGACTCACTCAGCACCCACCTGTCCTGCCCCCGCCCTCGGACGATGCGGCCGGCGGAGGAAGTGTCACGGGTAGGGCTCTCGTCAGGCTGCGCCTGCCGCTGGATGGCTTGGAGAGTTTCCTGCATCGTCAAAGGGTCAGCGAGCAGCTCCGTGATCTCCTCAGCGACCCGCGCTTCCCACACATCGAAAGTGTCCTGTTCGCGGTCAAGCTCGCCGTCGTTCATTCTGCCTCCCCTCGTCTGTTGCCACTCCAAGCCTGCCTGAGCTTGCCTCGCGCGTGGCGAAGGTTCGAGTCCACCGTGGCTCTCTTCAATCCGAGGATCTCTGCGATTTCCTCAGGCCGGTAGTCATCGAGATGCCATGCCATGACCTCGCGCTGCCGTTGCGGCAGCCCCAGCAGGAGTTGGAGGACCATGACTGCCTCGCTCAGCTCGTCCGCCACCGTGTCTGGGCGCGTCGGCCGGGGGCCGGCATCCCGGCCACTTGCCACGAAAGACGCTCGCGTTTCGCATCACGTTCGCAGCTGTCCAGTGCTACACGGCGCGCCGTCACACGTACCCATGTCTTCGGGTACGCCACGTTGTCGCACTCAAGGAACAGACGCAGCATCGCCTCCTGCACCGCGTCCGCCACCAGATCAGGAGGGAAACCCTGGAGCATGAGATGCCGGACCAGGTTCGGGTAATCCTTCCGGAAGAAGGCTTCGAACTCGTCGTTCGTCACTGCCAAGGCCTCCCCCCACGCTGATCTCCCATTGCGAAGCACGGGATGGCCATTTCACGGACGGCGTCCCCTGAGCAGCCAGCCCAACGAAACCAGGACCGTCCCGGCGACAGCTGTCGCGACCACAGAACCCGTCGCGGCGAAGACGGTTGCCACTGTCACCCCAACCTCCCTGACCATGACCACTCGCTCGTCCAGACGTCCGGATGCGACTGGCACGACTGGCTGACCGGCTTCGCGTTCGCTGCCGCTCGCGGCAGCGAACGGTCGTTGCGGGTCCGGCGCCTCGTTGATGTCCGTCATACCGACTAGAGCGACGATCTTCCGTAGATCTGTAAAAACCGGCGGCCAACTGTCCGGGCGTGCCCGAGGACCGGGACCCTGACGGCTACCCCTCACGCCGCCGACGGGAGCCGGTCCGAACTCAGCTGTCGCTCCATACAGTTGATGGTCCCGGCCCTCCTGGCCCGTGACCGCGGTACCGCAGCACCGCCGAATCGGTTCTCCGAGAAAGCCATGGAAGGGTCGGTACCCAGCCATGCTCCCCAGGCGATGAACCGAGTGTCGGAGCAAGTCAGAGTTGCGGAGCGGGGCGGCAGCTCTCTCTCTGACTCCGGCAGAGACCCGCCGTAGGAGCACTGGGGTTGGGCTTGCCGCCGAACCGTCCGCCGGCCGGGCGCGACCGCCCCAAGCCCGGTGTCAGCCGCCGCAGTTACCCTCCTGGGATGGCTGACGCTTACGACTTCCTCCTCACCATCGACCTCAAGGACAACCTGACGCAGGACGAGGTCACCGAGCTCCGCTGGCACCTTGGCCTCGGCCCGCAGCCACAACAGCTCTGCATCCTCACCGAGTTCCCCGAGGTGATGCTCGACGACGGCGAACCGATCCTGGACGACAAGGGCGAGATCCAGGCGGAGAACGCCCCGTACCCGGTACTGGCCCAACGGGGCCCGGCCTGGAAGATCGGTGGAGCGGCCCTCTCGGAGCTGGCCCGGCGCGAGATCCCGCGCCCTGGGTGGGCGCTGACGACGCGCCAGGCACTGCACCCCGACGAAACCGAACACGTCGACCAGCTGCTCGACTGTCTCGCGGCCCGCGCCGACTACGACTACGTCGACGCCGACGGCTCGCCCGGAAGCGGCGGCTTCGGCACCTACGTCGGGTACGGGCGCTTCTACGAGGACGACCACGTCACCAGACTCCTCGTGATCAAGAACGGCGAGATCGTCAGAAAAGGATGACCACGATCCCCCAGCTTGCGGAGCGCCGGACCGTCCGTCGCCTGCATACCGTCCCCCACAGCACGGAAGACCAAGTACAGCCATCTCTGGCGGAACGGTGAGATCCTCTCAGCGCTTGCATGCGGCGCAGCGCGGCCCCGCGGCGGACAGGATGACACCCCCTCCCGGAGGCTGGACCGTGCGGAGACCTGTCTCCGCACCCAGCATCGGGCCGGGGTGCGCGGTCTATTCTCCGCCAGTACGGCTGTGGTGGCGCGGAGCGGGTTGTGCGAGGGTCAGTCGAATACGCCTGCTACGACCAGCGTGCCGGGCACGAGGAATAGGTCTTGGCGCACGTGGGGATCGATTCCGGTCCACGCAACGCGTGTGGCCGGCTCCTCAGCGAGTACCACGGGATCGGGGCCAAGTGCGACGGCCACGCCTTCATTGGGGTGGCCGACCTTCCAGCCCCACGCGGAGTAGATCGGGACGAGGTCGCGCCGACCTGCCGCCAGCTTCGCCATCACGAGTCGGTGTCCCACCGCGCGGAAGTGGTCCAACAGAGCGTCACGCAGCAGTGGGCCTATCCCTCTGCGTCGGTGGTCCGGGTGTACTGCGATGACGTCCAAGAGTGCGATCCGGCGGGTGATCTCTTCATCGGACACCTGCAGTCCTGGAAGGGCCAGGCTGATGCCCGCTCCTGCAGCCACACCGACAACTTGGCCGTTGGCCTGTGCGACCAGTCCTGCAGCGAACCGGCTTGCAGGAGAAGGCGCAAGACGATACAGGCCCAACTCCTCCGGGTCGTCTTGCGCAATCACTCCGTGCAGCAGGGGCATGACCTGTGCCAGGTCAGCCTCTGTCAGCGGGCGCAGTACGGGGTCGCTTTTCGGCGCTGCGCCCTGGGCCCGGCGGCTCTGTCGGTGAGTCGTGGGATCAGGCACACTTCCGTGAGGGCGATCAACGACGTTCTGCCGCGGTGACGTCCTGTCATCTGGGACCGTAGTGCGGTGTGATGACCTCATAGCGGTGCTGATTCCGCACTTCAGCGCGGTGCTGGTGGAGCGGGTGGTCCTTGAGCGCGAGACGATCCGGGTCTTGGCCAGGACGCGGAGCCGTAGGGTGCCGTGGCCGGACTGCTCGGTTCGGTCGAGCCGGGTGCACAGCACTTACGAGCGGCGGCTGGCTGATACCCCGGTCGGCGGTCAGCCGGTGCTGGTCGAGCTGACCGTGCGCCGGCTCTACTGCGAGAACAAAGACTGGATCGGCGCCGTCCGCACCGAAGACCTGCCCGGCCTGAACAGCTTCGCCACCGGCCTGGAGAAGGACTGGGACGCCGTCATCCAGGGCCTGAGCAGCCGCTGGAGCTCCGGGCCCGTCGAAGGCCGCGTCAACCACATCAAGATGATCAAACGCCAGATGTTCGGACGGGCCAAGCTCCCGCTGCTACGCAAGCGTGTCCTGCTCACCGCGAGACAGCCGGGCGTCACGAGTGCGAGCTGTGCTTGATAGAACGACGTCATGAGTTCGAACGACGACCAGATAGCGCAGGCCGAGAGCCGACTCGGAGTTCGGTTCCCCGCCGACTACCGGACCTTCCTGGCTACGGAAGGGAGCATGAGCCGATTCGTTCTTCCGGCGGACGACTTCCTGATGATCAACGCCATAGAGGAGCTCGTCGATGTCAACAAGGCAGGCGACATCCAAGAGCGATTCCCCGGCGGCGTCGTCATCGGTGGGGACGGTGGCCGCGAGATGCTCACCTACGACTTCCGGCAGGAGCCTCCGGCTCTTGTTCTGCTCGACAACTCCGCCCAGGACTGGTCGGCCGCCATCCACCAGGCAACCTCGCTGACTGCCTTGCTTGAACAGTTCCCCGAGCAGGGGTGGAACTGGGACGACCAGGAGCCCTCAACTCACTGACCCTCGCCCTCACGGAATGTGTGCCTGATCCGAGTCGCGATGTCGTTTGTCGTTGAGCGCGGATGGCACTGCCGTGTCGGCGAAGGTGAAGTCGCCGAGTTTTAGAGGCACTTGGGGCTTGTGGTGGGACGATGGTTGTGCTTCTCCCGCTGGGGGCACCGATGCGTCCGTCGAAATCCAAGGCCGATCTGTACGCGGCGATCCGCCGGGACCACCGCGCCGGGACGTCGATGCGTGCTCTGCAGCCAGCCGGCAGGGAAGGAGATCTCGACCCTGCCGATCCCCCCCCACACTCCTCAAGGCCGTCCAGGGCCTGTACCAGGCAGTCCCTCGTGCGGCAGAACCCCACGGCCCCCGAGGACAGCGACTGCCTGTTGCTGTCCACCGCCGCGCACCCCAATCTCTGGGACTTCGACAACGCGTACGCATCGCGTCTCGACCATCCCTACAGCGCGCCCCGGCCCACGCCGTCCGAGCGGTCGCCCGCTACCCCCATCCTCCGACGCCCGGTGAGGACCCGTCATGCCCGCCTGCACCACATACACCCTGGCACATGTGGGTCGCCATAGATGATGGTGCGATGAACAACATCAGTGACGCCCACCTGAAGGTCCACTTCCGAATGGAGGTGGACGAGGATGGCTGGCCTCCGACGACCGTCGAAAGCCTCTGGGCCGTGGATCTGGGCGACGGGACCGCGCGCCTGGACAACACCCCGTGGTTCGTCCGCGGGGTCGCGAGCGATGACATCGTCAAGGTCGAGGTCGACGAAGAAGGCTTGTGGTGGGCCGGTGAGACCGTTCGCGCCTCGGACAACTGCACCATCCGGTTGATCGTGCTGAGGGACGGAGGTTCGGCAGCAGCCAGGCAGACCGTGCTAGAGACCTTCCATCGGCTCGGAACAACCGGCGAGGGCATCGAGCAGTTCAGGATGGTCGCACTGGACATCCCGCCGACGGCGGACCTTCCCCCGATCCGCAAGTTGCTGGAGCACGGCGAAGCCCAGGGATGGTGGCATTGGGAAGAAGGGTGCGTCACCACGGCATGGACAGATTCAACCTCGGACTAGGGTCAGGCCTGCCGCGGTCTGATCAAGCCCTCGATCGGCTCGCGGGGCAGCCCGTCGGAGACAGGAAGCGCGATGAGCACGGCCCCGGGTCCACCGGACAGTCCTCCGGAGACATCACCCGCTCACACCACCGGCAGACCAAGTCAGCTCGCGCGCCGGCAGCGCTAAGGCGCCTCGCTGCGTCCGCTGCGGCCGCGAACCATGTCCGATCCACAACCGTCGTCGGGGCGGCTTCAAGCAGCTGCTTGCTTCGCCACGCGCTCAGCCCCGTCACTGACCGAACCGCCAGCACAAGGTTGAGGCCCTTGCTCCCACTTGAAGTCAACCGCACGTCGAACTCTGGATCTTCCACAATCCCCCCATCGGATGCAGCCAGATCCTCTGGCGGACCGATCGCCATCACGGCGCATCGACTCATGCTGCCTAGATCCACTCTCGGGCATCAACCCCAATAGTCCAGAGAAACTTGCATCCGTTGCCCAATGCTCCGCGTCAACCCCCAGCAGCGCAGGCGTCTGGAAAAGATCATCCGCAACCTCGCCGGCCGAATCGAGGAGGCCCGCGCCAACGGCTGGCTCGGCGCGGTCCAAGGACTCCAGATCAGCCTGGAAGCCGCCCGCAACAAACTCTCCTCACTTAACCGACCGGCCCGAACCCGCAACCGCACCTCAGTCACCCCGGGCATGCCGCTCATCCCGGGGGAGATCGATGAGATGCGGCCTCGGCCGTCGATGCTTCCACGGGTCTTCCAAGTCACGCCAAAGATCAGCCGGGTTCACCCTCTTGCTGCCTCCGCAGAGCACCAGGTCGCGGTCAGGCCACGAACTGCACTGTCACTGCACCTACTACGACAAATGCCGAGCCAGAGGAAAGACCCACACCCAAGCGCTCCTCCGCCTCGCCCGCCAGCGGATCAACGTCCTGTTCGCGATGCTCCGCGACGGCACCTTCTACGAACCCCGAACCCCACGCCTCGCTTGACCAAAGACATAGAGGCCCCCCGAGCATCACCACCGCCCTCCCCCCCCCCGGTACAGCCGACTTCGCCCACTCGTGACCAAGCACGAACAGCCCGGACACTGCGCCGGGAAGCAGTCAGAAATACGCGCACGGGCGTATCACCGCAGACCGGTCGCCCCGCCCCGGCACAGCTGACCCAGCCCGCGCGCGGCGGCCGACCCGTGAACTGGCCCCTGTCCCACGGGATGTCAGCACGCAGCACTACCGTCCCGCCATGGACTTGGACTGGGACTGGGACTTCATTGATGACGACCTGTTCTCCTGCACCGGTTGCAACGACGACAACACCCCCGACCCGCAGGTCCGGCGCCGGAACAAGACGCTGTGTGTCCGCTGCGACAGGGCCGCACGGCAAGTCCGCCGCTACCGGATCACCATCCCGCGGAGGAACGCGATCATGCGCTTCCAAGGCGACGTCTGCGCACTGTGCCAAGAAGGCCCGCCAGCCGACCCCTCCCTCGATACCGGCAGCTTCTGGCACATCGACCACGACCACCGCTGCTGCCCGCCCGGTGGCTCCTGCGGCCGGTGCGTCCGCGGTCTGCTGTGCCTGCCCTGCAACGCCACCCGCCTGCCCGCCTACGAACGCCTCCCCGACAGCCCCCGCTTCAACACCTACCTCACCAGCCCACCCGCCCGGCACCCCGCGGCCCGCCCCACCTCGCGAGACCACACAGGCACCCGCGACCTCCACAGTTCCCTCATCGATGCCTTCTTCGCCACCACCACCGACCTCACCGAGACGAACACTCCTCGCCCCTGACTGAGGCGTGCCTGCACGGACTGCGCGCCCGGCTGAGCGAGGACATCGACTCCCTGGACGACTGACCTGCCTCCGCACATTGCGGAGATGGCCCGGAAGGTCGCTGAGGCGCTGGAGGTGCCGCAGCCGGCACCCGCGTGCCGACGGGGTCGCGACGTCGTAGTGGCTGTGACCAGCACGTTCACAACACTCCTCGGGCGAAGGCTCCGGCTATACGGCTGCGACTGGCCGGATTCGACGCTGCTCACTTGGCCGTCAGTGACCCTGAAATTGCCACAGGTAGCTCGCCACCGGAGAGCGACCACCATCTGATTCGCACTCGATGTCCATGTGGCCGTAGGAGGAGGAAACCTCCGGCTTCGCCCACTGTCGTAAATCGCGGTGCGAGCCCTCGTCCGACATGGTCGCGTCCGGCGTGAGGTGGCGAAGAACGCCCCTGGTCGGGCGGTCACCTGCTTGGCGCAGCACCCCTGGCCCCCGGTCCGCGTTGGGCCCGGCCCGGCGGTCTTGTGACTGCTGTCTTGTCGGGTCGTTAGGTCTGATGTGGAGCGCGGCGACCTGACGAACAGGGGCCATTCGGGGGGAAGTTGTAGTGTTCATGACGCTGCGTGCTGGTCTTCGGCGTCGCATCACAGGGGTCTGTGGGTTGAATTCGGCGACAGAATTTCACCTGGCTCCAGGCCGACTGAAATTCCCTGATCGCGGCACATGGTGCGCGGCCGTGCTGTCGGAAGTGCTTTCGCCGTCAGTGATGGGGGCGGTCTCCCTGCTGGTCGTCGGGTTCTCGGCTACCAGGCTCGGCGGCTCGGGGCCTGTGTGGGCTGTCGCGCTTGCGTTCGGCTGTGGTGGGCCACCGCTGGCGTATGCGGTCAAGTCGCTGGGCGGCTGCGGATCGTTGAGTATGCACCTGCTGGGATGGCGGCAGCGCCTGGCTACGGGGATGATCGCTCTCGTTGCCTTGGTGGTGAACCTGGGGCTGGCGGCGGGGTTCCATGCGCCGCGTCGGCTCGTGGATTTTCTTGCCTTCTCGGTGGGTGGCCTTGTTGTAGCGAGTCTTGTGACCGTGGTGTGGCGGATCAGCCTGCATACCGCGGTGGTTGCCAGTCTGCTGGGAGCCGCTGGTGTGCATTGCGGGCTTTCGGTACTGGCTGGGTTGCCGGTGGCTGTCGTCATGGGGTGGGTGCGGGTCCGCGTCAGAGCGCACACGCCGGTGCAGGTCGTCCTCGGTTGTTCGGCGGGCCTGGCCTGGGCAGCCTTCTACTGTGCTGTGTGGGGCTAGCAGGCTCTGATCGACCATCAGCCGTACCAAGAGACATGCACACTCTGATCTCCACGCCTCCCAGATCTGTGAGGCAGCCGTTGGGTTTACGGCTTGGTGGCGACACAGATGGTGTACCGCCAGGTGTCCTGGTGGCGGTACATCTCAACCGCGCTCATCGCGTTGATGAGGAAGTTCTCGCAGCCCACGCTGCGCGTGAGTGCATAGGGCAGCCGGCCGAGCGCTGAGAAGGCCCACAGCATCGGCAGGATCTTCGCCGTCGCGTCGTAGGACGATTCGACGGCGAAACCGGTCCGCCGAAGAAGCCGCTCCAGCTCCCCATGGGTCATCGCGAGCAGCCCTGGCATACCGGAGAGGTCACAGACTCGGAGAAGCGCGGTCCGCGCCTGCGGCGACAGCTGGGCCTGCGGGGTACTCGAATACTCCAGCATCACCAGCTTTCCGCCAGGACGCAGGACACGGAAGAACTCGGCGAGCCCTTGCGGGGGGCTAGGCGAGTGGACGAAGGACTCCATCGTGTAGACGCCGTCGAAGGAGGCGTCGGCAAACGGGAGCGCGTGATAGTTGGCCCGGAGGAAACGGGTGCGCCTGCCCGGCTCGCCTGCCCGGGCCGCCCGCTGCCGCGCGATGGCGATGTCCGACTCGATTCCGTCGATCCCGGTGACATACACCCCGCTTGTCCGTGCGACCGTGCGCGCCGTGTCACCGACGCCACATCCGGCATCGAGCAGCGAAGACGTCGGCGGCAAGGCCAGTTTGCGGGCCGCGATGACTTCCATGCGCCGCATGGCTGCCGTGAATCTCCAGGGGGAATCACCGGGTTCGTACCAGCCGAAGTGACGCGTCCGGCCGAGCAATGCCGTGTACCCCAAACGTGATTCGAACGCCCGGTAGTACGGCAGGACATGCTGCCGGTAGTAAGCATCGGTCGATCGGGTCACCGCCCCAGCCCCTCCGCTTCTCACCTGACGTCGTCACGGACCACAACGATCTGGCGGGCCGGCGGGTAACGCGGACGTTCGCCAGTCGGGCGGGCCTTGAGCCTGCGGTCATGGCGCGCCTGCAGCGGCCGCGCTGTACCGAATGACGTCGCGTCAGCGCGGGGACTGCACGCTCTGTTGGACCTCGGTCATCTCTCTTTCTCAACCAACGGGTGGTTCTGGGGCCTCGGGTGCGGTCGGCACGCAGCCAGCGTCTTCCTCGGCTCGGCGGGCTCGTCCAGCACCGCTCGGGACCCGGCGAGTGCTGCCGCACCCGGGGTGGCGGACAGAGCGTTGTGTGTGCGTCGGTGGAAGGCGAGCAGGCCGAGGAGCGCGGCCCCGGCGAACCAGGTGAGCTGGAGGGCGAGGCAGGAGCGCAGCGGCGTGCCGGTGAAGCCGGCGGCGGTGGAGGCCTGGACGGCGCCGTAGGAGGGGAGGCAGGCGATGGCCCAACTGTTGGCGCCGGAGCTGACGATGGGGTTCTGCAGGGCGGTGTCGAGGACACTGGTCATGACCAGCGCGAACATTCCTTCGACCTCGCGACGCAGGAGGGCTCCGAAGACGACACCGAGGGCGCCGTAGGTCATCGACGCGCAGAACAGTGCGGCGGCGAGCAACAGGGGCTGCTGCGGAGTCCAGGACAAGCAGGCGATTGCGGTGGCATAGGCAGCGATCGCCACCGAGGCAACCGCGAGCGCGGCGGTCTTGGCCAGCACGAGGTGGGTGCGCGGGTAACCGGCCAGTACAAGGCGGCGGTCGAAGCGGCCGCTGGCAAAGGTCGCGGCGAACATCATGAAGCCGGTGATCAGTGTGACGGCGTTGATGGCGCTGGTGACCTGGGTGAGCTGGTTGCCGGTGGGGGTCAAGATGCGGCCGGTGGCCCGCAGCCGGAAGTGGACCCGGGCGCTCGGGACGACGAGGTGGGCCACTGCGCTCCAGGTGGGCACGAAGGCGGCTACCAGGAGCATCGCGAACCGGTTGCTGGCATGGACAACAAGCTCATATCGGCTGGCGGTGCTGAAGAGCATCAGATGCCGCTTCACACCGGCTCCTTCCGCTGCGCGCGCAGCACACCCCGGTCCAGGTGCCAGAGTTCGTCGAGGCGGTCCGTGTCATGTGCGAGGTGGGAGACGACGAGCACGGAACGCCCGGCATCGCGCAGGTGGCTGGCGAGGTCCCAGAAGGACAGGTAAACGTCCCAGTCGAAGCCCTGGTAGGGCTCGTCCAGCAGCAGCGTCTGCGGGTCGTGCATCAGAGCCAGGGTCAAATTCAGCTTCTGCTGGGTGCCTCCGCTGAGCGCCTCGGCGCGTTCGTCGAGGTAGTCAGCGAAGTGCAGGCGCTCCATGATCTCCCTGGCGCGGTGCAAGTCGGGCAGTCCATAGGCGGTCCGGAACAGTTCGAGATGATGGCGGACCGTCAAAGAACCGTTGAGGACGACACTTTGCGGGCAATAGCCGAACCCGCCGTGGTGATGGACGGTGCCGCGGTCGGGCCGCAGTTCACCGGCAAGGATCTTCAGCAGCGTCGACTTACCGGCGCCGTTCTCGCCGACGACTCCGGCAAGGACGCCGCCCTGCAGACGTATGTCAACCCCTCTCAGAACCGTACGCCGCCCGTAGCGGTGGTGCAGGTTGCTGGCCTCCACGGAACCTCCCCCTCGAATCGGCGGCATTGACGTGACCGTGCACGGCAGCGGACCGCAACTTCCTGATCAACGCACCGCACTGCTGGACGTCACGCCACACCGCCCGGCGGCCGGGTCCGCACGGACCCCGGAGCGGGAGAGGTAGAGGCCGACCGTGTCGATCCGGTACCGGTCGACGGCATCGAGCAGCAGGTAGCCGGTCAGCTGCCAGGCCGTGCGCTGGGACATCTCTGCCACAGCCGCGAGAGCGTGACGGCGCCGGGGGTCCTCGAGGGCGGCGTTGGCGAGCGGGGTGAAGGCGAAGCCGATCGGCGTACGGGCGAGGACCTGGTACCAGGCCGCCGCGATGAGCATGCGGGCCAGGTCCTCCTCTTCGTCCTGGCCGTGGTCGATCGGCAGATCCCGGTTGTCGAGGTCCAGGCGCCGCACCGTCTCGGTCAGCCGCACTGCGAGCTCGTTTCCGGCAGCGCGCATCCAAAGGCCCGCGCCGCGGCCGCCGAACCCGCCCGACAACTCGATCCCGATCAGGGAGGCGTCGTCGACGGGCACGGCCGTGGTGAAGGCCAGGCGCAGCCGCTGGTCGATCGCCGTGCCGACGGTGCCGGCCTCGGTGCCGACGCCAGGCGGCGGGAGCAGGACGTGTGCGGCACGGTGCTGGGCACGATAGGAGTCGCGCAACCGCTTCGCGCCGGCGGACAGTTCGCGGTCCAGGATGGCTGTGACGTTGTTCAACGGCCCCTGGGCGACGTCTTCGAGCGGCCCCATGTGGTGGGGCCCGCGGGTGCATTGAGGGGTGGTGACGGGGTGAAGTGGCCCCACCTCGACTCTTGCGGTGAGGCATGACGCCACATCACTCACGAAGAGGCTGACCGCCGAGACGGACGCATCCCAGGCCGCCGACAGTGCGAGTCGTTGCCCGGGTGGCACGGCCCGCACTCGGCGGCGTCCGCCCACAGCGACAGGTCAACCTCCCAGCCGTCGGCGGCGACGATGCGCGCCATCTTCATCACGGACCCGTTGTGCTTCATGTCGATCTTGGGCACGTGATGCAGGAACACCCCGTCGTTGAACCGCTCGCACAGCTCGGCGTACGCCACGGTGTCCAGGATGACCGTGTGAACGCCGATGTCGACGAGCTTGCTCGGGGCGAGTCCCAGCGACTGGCTCTGGTGCTTCATCGCGGTCAGCAAGTACGCGTACCCCTGGTCCAGGACCCGGGCTGCCATGACCGAGTCGTACGGGTAGTCCCGCACCAGGAGTCCGACCTGCTTGTCCCACAAACCTGCCGGCACGACCTCCCGCGCGGCGCGGACCGGTCCGGTTGTCGGGTCGGCGGCCGGGCGGGATGCAGCAGCAGTGGTTCCCATGGAATGCCTCCGATGGACGCGCCCCGGGGATCGGGGCGATGCAGCTCAGCACACCGCGCCCAACGACCAAGCGGTTACCAACTCTCCTGTCGTGCAAGGCGTTTGCACATCGTGCAAGCAGCCTCGACGCGCCCGGCCGGCCCCCGTACTGTGAAGAACCTCCCGTCTGTGCGGTGTGGGAGGACTTGTGCCCGTTGACCCGCTCTGGAACAGCACGACAGCACTGGAGTTAGCCGCGCAGCGGCGCCCCGGCGCGCTCATCCGACTCGGACGCCAGCATCGCGCCTGGACACTCGCTGTGCTCGGAGACCGGATCGGCTGCTCACCCGCCACCGGCTCCCGGCTGGAACGCCGCACACGGATCGTCGACTTGACCCTCGTGCACCGGGCCGCGCTCGAAGTCGGCGTGCCCCGACACATCCTGACGACTTCGCTGGCGCCTCACCCCGCATCGGCACCGGTGGCCACTAGAGTGACGGCCAGTCCGCGTGACGCCGAGGAGGACCCCATGCGCCGCCGTACGCTGCTCACCGCCACGGCGGCCGCCGGCCCCGCCGCCCTGCTGATGGGCAACTACCGTAAACCGCCGCGTAGATGACACGAACGTCCTCTCAACCAGCTCGGCTGCACCGTCATCCTCAACCTCATCGAGAGCACGGCCACAGCCTGAATCAAGGCCGCACGCCCGGCGCCCCACCACCGCCACCGGGCGCTCAACCCTGCCCATACCCACCCCGACCTGCAGATATTTACGCGTCGGAGCCCTGGTGAACCTGTCTACCCGTTCTCGGCCCGATGGAGGAGTGCAGGGTAGTCGAAGGTGCGGTCGCAGTACAGCAGGGGCGTGCGGGGACCGGTGTGCGTGGCCTCGACATGGCCGACCAGGATGCTGTGGTCGCCGCCGTCAAGGACCTCGTGGACCCGGCAGGCCACGCGTACGGCGGCGTCGAGCAGGCCCGGCAGCCCCAGTTCGCAGGGCTCCGTGTCGCCCGCCGCGAAGCGGTCCGCGCCCCGTGCGGCGAAGCGGGCCGCCACCTCGGCCTGGTGCTCGGCCAGGACGTTGACGAGGAAGTGCCGAGCAGACGTGAAGGCGGCGTGCACACTCGCCGTCCTGCCGACGCAGACCAGGACGAGGGGCGGTTCCAAGGACAACGAGGAGAACGAACTCGCGGTGAAGCCCCACTGCCGTCCCGCCCGGTCGACGGTCGTGGTGACCGTCACCGGAGCGGGGACGCGGGCCATCGTCCCGGTGAACGCCTGGCGGTCGAGGGTCCTCGCGGTCATCGTGGGCTCCCGTCCAGAACATTCGTTTCGAGAACATCCACCTCCATGACACCCGGCTCGCGCTGGGGCAGTGTCGGCGTGCGGAAGTCGATGATGGTCTTGAGGTCTGTCGTCGTCCGGTAGTTCGCCAGGATGTCCACCAGCCGGCCGTAGTCGTCGAAGGGGCACACCGTGGACAGGAGTGCCTTGCCGTCCACGATCCCCGTCGACAGCATGTGAGCCGCGGCGACGATCACGTTGGCCGTCTTGTGCATCGGGAAGCTGGTGACGTCGAACGGCGCCGAGCTGATGTTGAGGCCCTTGGCCAGCATCAGCCAGGTGTCGAACTGCTGCATCTCCTGCGAGGCGCCATACAGGACGTACTGTCCTCGCGGCTTGAGCTTGCGCATCGCCAGCCGGCGCGGGTCCTTCTCCCGGTCGGTCACCTTGACCGTGGGAAGCGCGTCGAAGACGTAGTCGAAGGTGTTCTCCGGGACGTCCCGGTCCAATTCGCCGGGGAGGTGTGCCCGCTCGGCAAAGTGCTCCTCGGCGTGCGCGTTACGCCGGGGGTTGGCGTCCACCGAGACCACGCTGTGGGGGGCGAAGAGGCGCTTGATGACGCTGCCGGCGATGATGCCGATCGGGCCGGTGCCGAGGATCAGGACCTTGTCCCCGACCTTCGGCGGATGCGTCAGCAGAGACCGCAGCGCGCCTGTGGTGGGCTCGATGAACGACGCCTCCAGGTCGCCGAGCGACTCCGGGACCTTCACGGCGGCCGCCCTGCGGTCGTCGAAGAAGTTCCGGTCCGCCCAGAAGTGGTCCTCCTTGGCTTCCCCGGAGAACACGGGCCGCACCGAACGGTATTCGGCGAACCCGCCGAAGTCGGTCTGCCCCCAGTAGACGACCCGGTCACCGACCGAGATGTCCACGGAGCTGGTGAACTGCGGTCCGACGTCGACGACTTCTCCGAGGTACTCGTGGCCCAGGATGATCGGGTACTCCGACGGGTAGAGGTGACCCTCGTAGAACGAGATGTCGGTGGAGCAGATGGACACGCACCTCGTCTTCAGCAGCAGGCCGTCGGCCGGGGTCTTCGGGACGGGCAGCTCCGCGAGGACCGTCTTGCGGGGAGCGAGCAGATGGAGGGCTTTCATGTACTGGGTGCTGTTCTCATGCATGGTGGTACTTCTCCTGGCTCTTTCTCTTTGTTCTTTTCCTTGGGCTGTACGGCAGTCGGGAAGCCTCAGCGGTGCAGGACCGGGCCGTCCGTGAGCAGGTACCGGCCGACGGTCTCGAAGTGCGTCGGCGACAAGGTGATGTGCTTGACCGCCGTATGGATGTCGCGGAAGCAGCGTTCGAGCCGGCCGCTGGTGTACACGGCGCGTGAGCCGGCGAGGTCGTAGACGGCGTCGACGGCTGCGGTGGTGTCCTCGGCGACGGTCGCCGCGGTCAGCTTGACGAGCGCGCTGAGCGGTTCGCCGCCGTCCTGGCCGTGCACCGAGGTGCGCTCGGCCGCGTCGGCGAGCAGGAGACCGGCCCGCCGCACCCGCATCTCGGCCCGCGCGAAGCCCGCCTGCACGACGGGACCGAAGCCGCCGGAGGGGGCCTTCGACAGCAACCCGCGGAACGTCTCCACGGCGTCCTGCGCGATCCCCAGGGCCGTGGAGGCGGACGTGAACGGGCCGAAGTCGTAGTAGCCGATGTCGTATGCGCGCGACGCACGGCGCGAGGGCGGACGGAGCAGTGCGGCTCCGTCGACGGTGAGCTCGTCCGGGACGAAGGCCCTTTCGACCTCGAAGTGGGTGCTTCCGGTGCCGCGCAGGCCGACGGAGTGCCAGGTGTCGAGCAGCCTGGTCGCCGATCGGGGGACGAACAGCAGGCGGGTCGAGGAGTCCGGCTCGTCCGTGTCCTCCACAGTGGCCGCGCAGACCAGCCAGTCCGCGTGCGCGGAGCCGCTGGCGAACGCCCAGGTGCCGGTGAGCCGGTGGCCGCCGGGAACCCGGAGGGCCCGGCCCGTCGGATGGACGTTGCCCACGACCAGACCGTCGTGCTCCGCGAAGACGGTACGGGCGGCCGGTTCGGGGAGGTAGTCGGACAGCCGGCCGATGGCGCCCTGCACTCCCATCTGCCAGGCGACCGAAGCGTCCAGCCGCGCCAGGTACTGGAGCACGGCGGAACCGGTGGCCAGGCTGACCTGCCCGCCTCCGAAGTGGCGGCCGACCCACATGCGGTGGACGCCGGCATCCCGCAGTGCCTCGACGACGGCCTCGGGCGTGACACGGTCCCGTTCCGCCCGGTCCCGGTGCTCGCGGATCAGCGGCGCGACCGCGTCGATCCGGTCGAGCCACTCCTCGGTTCCGGCCGGGATCGCTGCCGTCTCCAGGAGCGACGGGCGTGGGGCGGGAGCGGGCACCCGTCCCACGCGGGCTGTATAGGCGGTCACGGTGGTACCTCCTTCGCACGGCGGTGTACTGACTGCCGTTCGCCGCCCTGTGCTTCGTGCGGCGGCGGGGCATGTCACAAGCGTGCGGGGCCCGCTGTCCCGGGCACCTGAGCCGGCGCCCCCCTCCTCGGCCCTGCCGTGGGCGGGACGGGAGCGGGACGGAAACGCCGTATGCGTGGGGTCCTGTCCCGGGACAAAGAGGGGCTGGGCGTCTCATGCGGCTGGGTGTACGGGGCCAGAAGACTGGCCTGCGGGGGTGTCCTACGAGGAGGTCGCCATGAGAGTAGGGCTCGAAACCCTGTCAGCCGTGGACGCCGGGAGGCGGCAGAGCGGCCGCGCCCAGTCCCGCGTTGCGTGCCCGGACGATGGCCTGGGCCCGGTCGTTGACCTGAAGCTTGGTGAAGATGTTGGTGATGTGGTTGCGGACCGTCTTGTCCGAGATGGTCAAGTGCCGGGCGATCTGACGGTAGTTGAGCCCACTGGCGAGCAGGTCGAGGATCTCCAGCTCCCGCGGTGTCAGCTCCGGGAACGCGCTCCGTCCCGGCGCGGCGGCCAGCGAGTCGAAGAACGTGCGCAGCCGTCCGGCGACCAGCGGGCTGAAGACGGCCCCGCCGCGCGCGACCGTACGCATCGCGGTCAGGATCTCCTCGCGGTCTGCGCCCTTGACCAGATAGCCATGGGCGCCGGCCCGCATGGCCGCAAGGACGTTGCCGTCGTCGTCGGACATGCTCAGCACCAGCACCTTGACCTCCGGGCGGTCGGCGAGCAAGCGGCGCGTGACCTCGATGCCGGAGGCGTCGGGCAGTCCCAGGTCGAGGACCACCACCTGGGGCGAGGCGCTGAGACTCAGCGCGATCGCCTCGTCGGCGGAGGCCGCCACCGCGACGACGCGGAATCCGTCCTGGGGGAGGAAGACCCCGCGCAGTCCCTCGAGGAACATCGGGTGATCGTCGACCAGCAGGACGTGCACCGTGTCCGCATCGGTCCTCGGGAAGGTCTCCTCAGTCACGCTGATTACTATAGGTGTTGAGATGACTTCATGGAGTGGTCAAATGACGGGGGCTGTTCGCCGGACGACTGGGGACCGACAGCTGGCCGCCGCGTCGCTGTGCGCTGCGGCCACTGTCGTCCTCGCCGGGCTGTGGATCTGCTATCTCCTGGCCCACCTCGGGAATCCCGGGGTGGCGATGAGCGCGCAGGAGCTGTCAGTTCTGCCGTGTGGTCTGGCGAGCGTCGCCGGGGGAATCCTCCTGCACGCCCATCGTCCCGGCTGCTCGGCCGGCTGGGCGCTGCTGGCCTTCGGAGTCTCCGCGGTCCTGCCGTCCGCGGCGGCTGCCGTCGTCCGGGTGGAAGAGCCCGGCTCCGTGGTGCGTGGCCTGGTGGTCGTCCTGGACATGCTGGCGAACCTGGTCTGGGGCACGCTCTGGTACACACTGCCGCTGTGGTTCCCCCATGGACGGCTGACCAGCCGGTGGTGGCGGCTCTACGTGGCCGGTGTCGCTCTGTGGATGGTGCCGCAGGTGTTCTCCTATGCGGGACTCGCCGAGCGGTTCGGCTCGCCCAATCCGCTGGCCGGCGGATGGTGGGGCGAGACAGCGGCGTCACTGGACACTCGTCTGGCGACCGCCGAGGAGGTGACTTACTACCTGCTCATGGGCGTGAGCGCGGCCGTGCTGCTGATGCGGCTCGGCCGTGCCGAGGCCCGGCAGAGACGTCCCATCCTCGTGGTGGTGTCGGGCTACGTGGTGATGGGGGGCGGTCAGACGGCCTACCGCTACCTGTACGAGACGAACTACTGGCTGGGCTTCTGCCTCTACGTAGCCGGCGCGGTCCTCTGGACGGCGTCCTTCGCCTATTTCGTGGTGCGCACCGGCTCCTGGCGGATCAGCCGCCTGGCGCGGCGGATGCTCGCCGGACTGATGGTGACGACGGTGCTCACCGCCGGCTACGTCGCGGCCGCCGCCGCCCTGTCCACCGGCCTGGCCCTGGGCCGGACCGGCGACGCCCTGGTTCTGATGGCCCTGGCCTTCGTGCTGGGCGCCAGCTTGCGCCGCACCATGGTGTGGGCGACCGGGCTCGTGGACCGCCTGTTCTACGGGGACCGAGCGCACCCTTACCAGGTACTGGACACCCTCGCCCGACGCATGAGCCGTGCGGTCAGTCCCGAGGAGACCCCGGGCACCCTGTGCACCACTGTGGTGGAGAGCCTGCGGCTTCCGGGTGCGGCTCTCGTCGTGCACACACATGCCGGCCCACGTCCGCTCGCGCGGGCCGGCCGGCTGGGCTCCGACCCGCAGGACTTCGACCTGCTCCACCACGGGGCCGTGATCGGCCGGATGTCGGTCAGCCCGCGCGAAGGAGAGACGGGGCTCGACGCCCTGGACACCGCCATCCTCACGTCTCTGGCCAACCAGGCCGCACCGACCCTCGCGTCACTCCGTCTCCAGGAGGAACTTCGGACCAGCCGGGAACGGATCGTCACGGTACGAGAGGAGGAACGGCGCCATCTGCGGCGCGACATCCACGA
Organism: Streptomyces sp. SAS_270; assembly: GCF_052543295.1. Lineage (NCBI taxonomy): Bacteria > Bacillati > Actinomycetota > Actinomycetes > Kitasatosporales > Streptomycetaceae > Streptomyces > Streptomyces sp. SAS_270. The sequence goes on along the minus strand of NZ_JBMNDS010000082.1, from coordinate 20,382 downwards.
CGGGCTCGGCCCGACCCTGGCCGGACTCCGGCTGCGGGTCGAGAACGCGACCATGCGTCTGACCGACGACGATCCGGTGCGAAACGCGTTGTGCACCGTCTCCGACGATCTCGGCATGGCGATCACGGAGGTCCGGCGGATCACCGAGCGGCTGGGGCCCATACCCCTAGGTGAACTGGGCCTCACCGGCGCCCTTCGCCAGCTCGTGGGCACCTTCGACGGCTCCCGGACCCGGATCGACGTGGACCTCGCCCCCTCACCCCTGCCGCCTCTCCCGGCAGCCGTCGAGGTGGCGGTCTACCGGATCGCCGCCGAAGCGCTGAACAACGCGCTGCGCCACGCCCGGGCCGAACACACGCAGGTGCGGGTGTGCGTCGATGCGGACCGGCTCACGCTCACCGTGCGGGACGACGGCATCGGCTGCGAACCCGACCCCGATCCGCAGTCCTGTGGAGTGGGGCTGCACTCCATGGTGGAGCGGGCCGCCGAGATCGGCGGACTCTGCGCGATCGACCGGATGCCGCAGGGCACCCGGGTACGTGCCGTGCTGCCCCGGTCGATCGGGGCGGGACACCTGAGCGGAGCCGACCCCGCGGGTGTCGGAGTCATCGGCCCCCTGCCTTCCTCGGCCGAAGCGTCGGCCGACGGGCGCTCCTGACGCAAGACGGCGACGGGCGGGCTCTCAGACACGCGCAAAGAAGTGTGCCTGCCGTCTCTCTTCGAGGCGGCAGGCGCGTTGCGGATGGCGCTCAGGACGCGTGCTTCTTGCAGGAAGACCCCGGCTTGCAACACGTAGGGCAGGTGCTGGAATCGGCAGCTTTTCCCGTCAGCTGCTCGGCGCCGGACGCCTGATCGGTGGGGCGCCTGCTCCACGGTTTGGCCAGGAGCGCCGTGACGATCGCAGCACAGGCGGCCGCCGAGGTGATGATCTTGCTCCTCATGTGACTCCTCTCGCTGCGGGACCGGTCCGGCCCCATCACGGAAGCGGCATGTCACCCCGCTTCATAGAGAAACGTTTCACCTCGCCTCACCCAGAAGCATGAGTTCCACGGCTCACTCGTGACCCGACCGCCCGCCCTGCCGCAGCGCACTCACCCTCCGCTCACGGACTCGTGCTTACTGCGCCACGTCGACTTCTTCGCCTTGTTCCCGCATGTCTCCATCGAGCACCAGCGCCGGTTGCCGGGCCGTGAGGTGTCGAGGAACCAGGCGGCACAGTCGGGGCCACCGCACGCACGCACCCGCTCCAGGGCAGGGGATGTCGCGAGGACGAGCGCGTCGCGGGCGATGTCGGCGAGGACCGCTTCGACGGGGTCCGCAGCGGAGTAGGCCAACGCGCCGCTCCTGTCGAGCGCGGGCGCAGGCGGCGCTGCGGCGGCGGAACGGTTCAGCAGATCGCGAGCCTCCGGAGGGCAACCGACGGGGCCACTGTCACCGCGGGCCGCCGTCAAGAGCGCATGCACCGCCTCCCGTAGGCCCTGGGCCTGGCGCAGTACGGCCTCCGTCGGCGCCGGGACGGCGGTGCCGGCTGGGTACGGACCCAGCTGGGCAACCCAGGCGGCCAGGGCCTCGGGGGTGGCCAGTTCCTCGGTGGCGCCCTTCATGCCGCGCAGTCGCAGGGTGCGCATGAAGTCGAGGCAGAGCCGACCGGAGCCGCTGCGGAAACGGGGCGCCGCCGGAGCGGAAGTGGCAGACATGAAAACCACCCTACTGCGGAACCGGTTTTACTGGTACCGTCGAGGAACCGGTTAAATCGGTTCCCGATTTCCGGGCTCCCAGGCGGCCCCGTGCCGCCGGTCCCGGCGGCGCTCCGCCGCCCTTTCCGACTCCCTGTCTCCGTACCTCCTCCTGGTCGAGGTGAGTGTCATGACTGCCGGCCTTCCTTCCAGCGCCTCGCCGACATTGAGCCGGCGACTGATCCTGCTTCTCTCCATCGCCTGCGGCATCGCGGTGGCCAACGTCTACTTCCCCCAGGCCGTCAGCCCGCTGATCGCCGACGACCTGCACGTGACCGCCGAATCCGCGGCCGTGGTGGTCACCTGCGCCCAACTCGGCTACGCCGCGGGCATCTTCCTGCTGGTGCCCCTCGGCGACCGGCTGCGCCACCGCGGGCTCGTCACCACGCTTCTGCTGCTGACCGGCGCGGGACTGGTGCTGGCGGGGACGGCCGGGTCCCTCCCCGTCCTCGCCGTCGCCAGCGTGCTGGTCGGTCTGACCACGGTGGTCCCGCAGATACTCATCCCCATGGCGGCGGGCCTGACCGCCCCCGAGCGCCGAGGTGCGGTGACCGGCACCCTCCTGTCCGGCCTGATCGGCGGCATTCTGCTGGCCCGCACCTTCTCCGGCGTCCTGGGCCAGTGGCTGGGCTGGCGCGCCCCCTACCTGGTCGCGGCCGCTCTGATCCTGGTCCTCGCCCTCGCAATGGCCCGCGCCCTGCCGCGCACGACTCCGGCCACCGACCAGCGTTATCCGGCGCTCCTGGCCGCCTCCCTGCGGCTGCTGCGCACCGAGCCGCTGCTCCGGCGCTCGTGCCAGTACCAGGTGCTGGTGTTCGCCGCGTTCAGCGCCGCCTGGACCGCACTCGCGCTGTTCGTCACCAGTCCACGCTACGACCTGGGCACCCCGGCCGTCGGTGTGATCGCCCTGGTGGGAGCGGCCAGCATGTTCGCCACTCCATTCGCCGGGCGGCGCGTCGACCGCCCCGGGCCCGACTCCGTGAACCTCGTGTGCATGGTGGGCGCCATCGCCGCCGGTGCCCTGCTGCTGACCGGCAACCTCGGCGGAGCCGTCGGATTGATCGGGCTCGGCGCCGGGATGCTGCTGCTCGACGTGGCCATGCAGTCGGGCCAGGTCGCCAACCAGGCCAGGATCTTCGCCCTGCGCCCGGAGGCCCGCGCCCGCCTGAACACGGCATACATGACCTGCGCGTTCCTGGGCGGGAGCGCCGGCTCCTGGCTAGGTGTCCGCGCCTACTCGGCCTTCGGCTGGAGCGGGGTGTGCGGCCTGGTCGCGCTGCTGTCGGGACTGGCCCTCGTACGGCATGTCCTGCGCGGCCGTCCGCTCAAGGCCCCGGCCGAGGTGACGGCAGCCTCGGTGCCCACGGAAACAGAAGAAGACGACGGCGTGCCCGCCGGACGCTGACCCACAGCCCAGAGAAGTACCACCGCAAGACCAAGTAGCACCGAAAGACAGAAGGAGCCGCCCCATGTCCGAGAACCGCCACCCGGAGAACAAGTGGGACTACGTGATCGTCGGGGCCGGCTCCGCCGGGTGTGTGCTCGCCGACAGACTCAGTGCGGACGGCGCGGCGCAGGTGCTCCTGATCGAGGCCGGGTCCGCGAACCCGCAGGACCTGCCCGAGGTTCGGGTACCGGTACTGTTCCCGCGCCTGTTCGGCGGCCACCTCGACTGGAACTTCTCCACCGTGCCCCAGCCAGGCCTCGCCGGCCGCTCCGTACCGATCCCGCGCGGCAAGGCGCTGGGCGGCTCCTCGGTGATCAACGCACAGTTGTGGACCCGCGGACACCGCGCGGACTACGACGGCTGGGCTCAGGCCGGCCTCGACGGCTGGGGCCATGCCGACCTCCAGCCGTACTTCGAACGTGCCGAGCGGCGGATCCAGTTGGCAGGACTCCGCTACCCGCTTCCGGTGACCCCGGCATTCGTCGACGCCTGCGCCCGCCTGGGGCACGCGCCGGCAACCGAGGTCCAGGAAGGGTACGCGCCGGCCCGCGCGACCCACCGTGACGGAGTACGGCACAGCTCGGCCGACGCCTATCTCGATCCGGCGCGCGGCCGGCCGAACCTGACCGTGGTGGCCGACACACTCGTGCGTCGCGTGCTGTTCGAGGGCACCCGGGCGGTCGGGGTGGAGGTCGACGGAGCCTCCGGGCTGGAAATCCTGCGGGCGCGGCGCGAGGTGGTCCTCTCCGCGGGAGCCGTCGGGAGCCCGCATCTCCTACTGCTGTCAGGAGTGGGGCCGTACGAGGAACTGTCCGCGCACGGTATCCCGGTGATCCGGGACCTCCCGTCGGTGGGCCGCGACCTGACGGACCACCTGCTCGTCCCCCTGGCCTTCGAAGCCCGCGGCTTCCGGTCGCCGGGCACGGACGTCTCGCCCGAGCAGATCAGCCAGTACCTGCGGGATCGCAGCGGAACCCTGGACTCGATCATCTCCGAAGCGCTGCTGTTCCTGCGCACCCGCGGGGAACTCACGGCCCCGGACATCGAGGTGGTCCACCTGGTCGTCCCCCTGGGTGACCACCAACGGCCGACGGAACACGGCCTGGCACTCGGCGTGATCCTCCTGCGACCGCGGAGCCGCGGTGCGGTCACCCTGCGCAGCGACGATCCGTACGACGCTCCGCTGATCGATCCGCGCTACCTCTCAGACGAGGCCGGGAGCGACCTGGCCACGTTGGTGGACGGTGTGCGTGCCGCACAACACATCCTGCGCGATCCGGAGTTCGCGAAGTGGCTGGGCGAGCCGCTCACGGACGGGGCGCTGTCCGAGCGGTCCGAGGAGATCGCCGGCTATGTCCGCGCGACCGGCGGCAGCATCCATCACCTCGTGAGTACGTGCCGGATGGGAGCAGACGACCGGGCAGTGGTCGATCCGACGTTCGCGGTCCGGGGCCTGAAGGGCCTGCGTGTGGTGGACGCCTCGGCGATGCCAGGCATCGTACGAGCACACACACACGCGCCGGTGACCATGCTCGCCGAACGGGCCGCCGACATCCTCCTGGAGCAGGGCTGAGTGGCTGACATACCGTTCGTCGTCGCGGGCATACCTCCCAGTTGACAGCGAAGCGAGTCATCACCGACGACTCCTGAGTCACAAGACTCTGGGCTGCTGCAGGGTTGGGCGACAGTTTGACCTGCCCCAGATCCTGGGTTCCAGTTCAGCTTCCCCGCCCAAGCGTTCGACCCGGAAGAGCTCAGGGGCGTTCATCGCCCGGCGGGCACGGCCTCCACGTCACCGCGCGGGGCCCGCTCCTCTGCATCGGCCAGCCAGAAGAAGACCGGCGGCAGGCCGAGTTCGATCACCGTCAGTGCGATCTGGAACCACTGCGGCCAGCCGTGCACGGCGAGCGAGAGCAGCCGGCCCACGCCGCCCAGCAGGAAGACGCCGGCCAGCCACCGCACTACCCGAGCCGGGATCGGACGCTGCCGCGCGGCCCAGAGCCAGGCCAGCCCGTAGCCGACGAAGCTGGCCCCCATGAACCGGCCCCAGCTGTCGACCGTCGCGCCGGCGGAACCGGCGCCGGGGAGCGCCGCGTTGCCGAGTGCCACGTGGAACAGGCCGATCGTCACGCAGGCCCAGCCCATCAGCTGTGTGAGTACGCGCAGAACCCTGGCCACAATCCCTCCAAGCCGCCGAAGCTTAGTTGACATGCGTCTACTACAGTGGGCGCGCTAGTAGACCTGTGTCAACTAAACTGCGTTCGTGCCTCCCCGCCAGCGACTCACCCCCACCGACCGCCGCGCCCAACTCCTCGCCGTCGGCGCACGGCTCTTCGCCGCACACCCCTACGCCGACGTGCTGATGGAGGACGTCGCCGAAGAGGCCGGTGTCTCCCGGGCCCTGCTCTACCGTCACTTCCCCAGCAAGCACGCCCTGTTCGCAGCCGTCTACCAGCAGGCGGCAAACCAGCTGCTCGCCGAGACGCAGCTCGACCCCACCGACTCCCTGGTGGAGCAGCTCATCCAGGGTATGGACGTCCATCTCGACTACTTCGTGGCGAACCGCAACGCCGTCCTCACCGCGAACCGGGTCCTCGCGGGCGACCCGGTGATCCAGACGATCATGACGAACGAGCTGGACGCGCTCCGTGCGCGGCTGCTGACCGTGCTCCCCCTCGCGGACGAGAGCGCCCGCGAGGGCGTGTCCGGCGTCCTGAAGAGCTGGCTGGTCTTCGTCCAGGTCCTCTGCGTCGACTGGCTCACCCACGAGACCTGTACCCGCACCCAACTGCGCGACGTCTGCATCGGCGCGGTTCTCGGCGCCCTCCGGCCCCTCCTCGCCCAGGACCCCGCCCCCGACTGGCCGCCACAAGGGCCCGGCGCGGACGCCTAGACGCAATGCTGTGACTCTGTTGGTGATCTTGGCGGGGTGGTGACGGCGGTCGCTGTTGGTGGTTGGCTGGTCGGTGGCGGGGTGGCCTCGGTTTTGGGGCGGTGGACGGTGTCGATGCGTCCGGCAAGTTTTCAGCGGATTCCCCCGATGACGGTCCGGACGGCGTGGGCGACGTGTCCGAGCGTGACGCCGGTGATGCTGATGCGGGACCGGCTGGATGTGGTGTTCGCCGACGAGGACTTCACGCATCTATACCCCATCGATGGCCGACCGGGCTTCTCACCAGGGCAGTTGGCGCTGGTGTCGGTGCTGCAGTTCGCCGAGAAGTGACTCTGTTGGTGATCTTCAGGAGTGCTGAGGGAGTGTCTAGGGCCTGTCCGGCGGATCTTTATGGGCTGACGCGAGTGCGCCCGGCACGGCTGTGTTGTCGAGTTTCCAGGGCGTACTCATTGCTGACCGAAGATCCTGCCCCAGAGCCGAGTCACACCGTGTTGGGCCGAAACAGTCACGCGAAAGACGGCCAACGGTTGGCGGCCCACTCCCGCCAGTCCGCCCAGCCGGGGGGCGGGCCTTCGGCCCCGCGTCCTCCCAGCTCCGCCGCGTCGGGTTCCTCGAAGTGCGCCCGCCCGTGCAGGATGTCGACCTCAGTCATCGGGAGCGTCTCCTCGGGGGCGGTGGCCCAGCGATGGACGATCCGGGCGCGTTGTGTCTCATCGTTTACCGGCAGGTAGACCATGCGGAAGCAGGCGTCTTCGGCCTCCACCAGCCAGCGGATCGCGGATCGTTCGTCGCGGGACCAACAGCCGTAGTCCACCACAACGTTGGTGCCTAGCTTGACCGCCTCCAAGGCGAGCCAGAGCATGCGCCCTTCCAGCACATCGCGCTTCCCGTCCGCCTCCGCCTTGCCGAACAGGGGAATCATCCAGTCGTCGGGCGTCAGCCGCAGCGCGCCGTGCTCCTCGGCGAGCTGTCGAGCCCTCGTGGTCTTTCCGGCCCCTGGCAGGCCGACCATCAGGAACAATGTGGTCACACCCAGATCGTGTCAGGGTGGCTGGGCGGACGACCACCGCTTTATCTGCCTGATCACGACCTGAGCCACAGGCGGATCGAGGCCACGGTGATTGTGCCGTGGAAGACGTAGGCGCGCTTGTCGAACCTCGTGGCCACGGCCCGGAAGTTTTTGAGAGCGTTGATCGTCCGCTCCACTTCGTTCCTGCGCTTGTAGATCGTCTTGTCGAACCCGGTGGGTCTCCCGCCGCGACTGCCACGGCTTTTGCGGTGCGCCCGTTGGTTCTTGGGTTCGGGGATGGTGTGCTTGATCTGGCGTCGACGCAGGTAGCGGCGGTTGCGACGGGATGAATACGCCTTGTCGCCGCCGAGGTGATCCGGCCAAGTGCGGGGGCGCCCGCCGTCGAGCCGGCGGACGCGGATGCGTTCCATCACGGGGATGAGCTGTGGGGCGTCGCCCCACTGGCCCGGCGTGATCAACAGGGCCAGGGGACGGAGCCCTCCTTCCCCTGCGAGATGAATCTTGCAGGGGAGGCCGCCCCGAGAGCGCCCCAGTCCCTCGTCGGGGCGGTGCTGCCGGGGCGTCGTTCTTTTCCCGGCACCCGCGCAGCTCCCTGGCGCGCTCCTGCGGCGTGCTGGTGAGCCCGGCAGGATGTGGAGTCCACGCTCACCATCGACCAGTCGATGCGGCCTTCCGCATCGGCGTCGGTCAGGATGGCCGCGAAGATCTTGTCCCACGTACCGTCGGCTGACCAGCGTCTGTGCCTGTCGTACACGGTCTTCCACTTGCCGCAACGCGCGGGTAGATCCCGCCACGGCACCCCCGTGCGCTGCCGGTACAAGATCCCGTTGATGATCCTGCGATGGCTCACCCAACGGCCTCCCCGCTTGCCTGACTTCGGCAGACGCGGCTTCAGCCGGGCCCATTCCTCACGCGTCAGATCCCACCGCCCCATGTCCATGCCAACGAGTCGAACACGGAACGGTCACGTGATCCGCCGGACAGGCCCTAGTAACTGCCGGTGGCAGCGCCGTGTCTGCCGCCGGCGCGCCGGAGGCGCGCTGCGTTGCGCCAGGCTCTCCCGTCGAAGTACCTCTGCGCGGTCATCGGAGCCCGGAGTCCTGGAGGAAGCCGCCGCCCTGTTGACCGGGGGCGATTGAGACCGGTCGCAGATCACCGCGCCAGCGAGCCGGCTCGGGCGATGAGTGTTCACATGCGACTGACTCGAAGCCCAATATGCAAGTGGCCGACCTCGTCGGCATCTGCTCAGACGAGACGGACATCACCATCACCCTCGTGCACTGCAAGTACTCCCACGAGCCCACACCCGGCCGCCGCGTCGCCGACCTGTACGAGGTGTGCGGCCAGGCCGTGCGTGGTGCGAAGCGGCGTGAGTACGGTGCCGAGGCGTTGCTGCGGACTCTGTACAACCGTGCCGTGAAGTGGGCCGCCCGCAATCCGGGACAGAGCCCGTACCTGATCGGCAGCATCGACGAGATCTACCGCATCCGCGAGCGCGCGCCTCCGTTGCGCCCCCACATCAACACCGTCATCGCCCAGCCTGGCTTGTCGGCGGCCGCATGCAGCAGCGAGCAGCAGCTCCTGCCGGCTGGGCCCACTCCTGGGTCAAGACAGTGACCAAGGGTGCCTTCATCGTCCACTGCAGCGCCTAGATGTGCCGTCTCATGACATCGGTTCCTCGCGCTCAGGATTGGCGGGCGTAGGACGTGAGGCGATCGGCGAGCGCGATGACGAGGTCGCGTAGTTCATCGGGGCGCTCGATGACGAACGGCCGGTCGAGTGAGACGAGTATCCGAGGCAACCAGTCGAGCCGCTGCGCCCGTAGCTCGACGCGCAGCCAGTGCTCGGCTTCCGGGTCCTGGCCGGCCGCGGGCTCGTGCTCCTCCAGGCTCGCGACGCTGGCGGGAAAGTGCGCGCGGATCTGCTCAACTGTCCCATGGATCCGCAAGGTCACCTCATGCCGGTACTCGGCCGTGGCGAATCCTGACAACACGCGCTGTGCCGGACCGGGCCCCGCGAGCGCCTCGAATGAGCCGGGCAGGGCCCTTGCGGCTGCGATGCGATCGAGCCGGAAGGTTCGGTCCTCGCCGACCTGGGCGTCCTTGCCCGTCACGTACCACCGGCCCGCATGGGCGACGATCCCGTACGCGTGCAGTGTGCGTTCGCTGCGCCGTCCGTCGCGGTCGGTGTAGCGGATCGAGACCGGTCGGCGGTGGCGCACCGCATCGGCGATGGTGAGCAGGAGCCCGGCGTCCGGGTGGTCCAACTCGCCGGGCTGATCCGTGAAGGCGAGAGCTTCCAGCAGTGTGTCGAGCCGGCGGGCGATGTGCTTGGGCAGCACCCGCCGGATCTTGGCTGACGCCGTCTCGTTCGCCGTGCGCTCCGTCGTCGTCAGCCCTGCCCGGCGGCCGGCGACCAGGCCGAGCAGCACGGCCAGCGCCTCGTCGTCGCTGAGCATGAGCGGAGGCAATCGGTACCCGGGAGCCAGCCGGTACCCGCCGTAGCGGCCGCGCACCGACTCCACGGGCACGTCCAGGTCGATCAGCTGGCCCACATACCGCCGCACAGTGCGCCCTTCGACGCCGAGACGGTCGGCGAGCTCGGCCACAGTCCGGGTGCCACCCGACTGCAGCAGCTCCAGGAGTGTCAGCACGCGGCCGGTGGGTCGTGGCATGTTCGCAGCCTAACGCGAATACAGGACCGATTCTGTCCCCTATTTCTCCTAGCCTGCGACGTGCACGCCTCCAGCACAGCCAAGGAGATTCCCATGCACTTCGTCTCGATCCGCATCATCACCAGCGACGTCGCGCGCCTCGTAGAGTTCTACGAGCGAGCTACAGGGACGCGGGCGACGTGGGCCAACGAGGACTTCGCCGAACTCAAGACCCCCGGCGCAACCCTCGCGATCGGCAGCACCCGCACCGTCCCGCTGTTCGCCCCGGGCTCTGCCCGCCCGGCGGACAACCACAGCGTGATCACCGAGTTCCTCGTCGACGACGTGGACCGCGTTCACCAGGACCTGACCGGCTTCGTCACCGACTTCGTCGCCGGGCCCACCACGATGCCCTGGGGCAACCGGTCGCTGTTGTTCCGCGACCCCGACGGCAACCTCGTCAACTTCTTCACCCCCGTCACCCCGGAGGCCATCGAAAAGTTCGCACGCTGACGCTACGCACAGCCGCTCACGCGGGAGCACCGAGATCCCAGGGCTCCCGGTGAACGCGGCCGCCGAGTCCAGGAGCGCCACCAGCAGGGGACATCGCAACGCACCGCTGACCCCCGAAGGACGTCTGCGCTTGTGCCTGCGGGTCGATGCCGGACGTCCGATCGCGCACGTCGCTGCGGAAGCAGGAATTTCCCGCCGCCTCACTCGTCACTGCGCTGCCGCGCCCGAAAGGGTCACAATCGGCGTGAGAAATGCCATGGCAGGCTCCTGACCTGCTGCAAGACGTCAGACGAGCTATACAGTGCGGGGAAGGGCCTTCCAGCAACTGCCCGACCGCATGCGGGAAATGACCTGGTACTGGGCTACCGGCACTCCCGTGGCCGTCATCGCCCGCGGCATGGGGATTGCCCCAGCGACTGCAGGAGTCCACCTCCACCAGGCGCGACTGCGCCTGGCCTCCGATCCCGACCTGACCGACGCCCATGCGCCGACCAGTGATCGCTGAAGAGCACCACGGAAAGATCCCGGACCGCTTGCGCGCCCCGAGCGACCATGGCCGCGGAGAAGAGGAGGACAGCGGCTGTGACTCGGCCGGCGACTTCGATGCCGGCCCAAATGGCCTTTTCACGGCCCCTGTTGGAGGCCTGCAGGGCCGCCTCGTGGTGGGGAAACTGAGGAGAGCGCCCGCGATGGCCCATGGGGTATTGGGGCCCTCAGCCCGGACAAGCTCTTCCGAGAAGAAGTAACCCAGCTCATCCGCTCCTTGGGCATCACACCGCAGAGTTGGCAGCCCCGCACAATCGGGTGTGCGAAACCGGTTCAGCGCCGTCAGCCGAGGGCGTGCAGCAACTCGCGCTCGCGTTGCGCGCTGAGGCCTGCGCGCCTTTCCCGGTCCAGCCCCTGCTCGCGTTCCCAGCGCAGCGTGTCGGCCAGCATCTCCGCCCGGGCTCGGTGGCGTAGCCCCGCGGCGCCCGCCGAGGACCCGTCCCGGGCCGACCACCCTTCCCAGCCCGGCTCGACCAGCCACATCGCCAGCGATTCGGATCCCATGTACTGGGCCACGCCGTTGGCGAGCAACCACGCCGATTCGGCGGTGACCACCGGGCCGGTGTGCCCGCCGGCGGCGCGGGACAACTCGATCCACTCCTCGAAGGGAACGACCGGGCCGACAGCGTTGTATGTGCCGGTGGTGCCCGTCTCCGCGGCGTCGAGCAGCCAGGCGGTGAGGTCCCGCACGTCGACTGCCTGGGTGGGCAGGGCCGGTGTGTCGGGGACCAGCATCGGCCCTCGCGGATCGCGGGCGGCGCGGGCGACCCAGTAGCCGGAGCGCCCGCTGTGATCGCCCGGGCCGCCGATGAGCCCCGCTCGTGCGATGAGGAGGCGGTCGCCCACAGCATCCGTCGACGCCTGCTCGCAGGCGACCTTCGCCTCGCCGTACAACTCGAGGTCGACGTCGCTCCGGTCAGTCGGGGCGAGCAGGGCCGCGGACTCGTCCGCCCCCGGCGTGGCATGGGAGGCGTAGGCGTTGCCGGACGAGAGGTACACCCAGTGTCCGGCCTTGCTGCCCAGCACGTCGAGCGCTCGACGAACGAAGCCCGGCTGCCATGACACCTCAACGACCGCGTCCCACACGCGATCGAGCGTGGGCTCATACGCCGACGGATCGCGCCGGTCGGCCGCGACCAGTGTCGCTCCGCCAGCCACTTCTCCGCTCCGGCCACGCGCGAGGCAGGTCACCCGATGACCGCGTTCGATCGCCTGCTGCGACAGCTCCCGAGCCACCCATGCCGTTCCACCCAGAACCAGGATCTCCATACCGACACACAAACACCGGGATCACCGCCCGGTCAGGCGGATTCGCTGACAGCAGATGGTCAGCCGTCAGATCGATCTCAACCCTCGTGCAATGACATCGACCGGCCGAGGCAGAGAGCAGGACGCGTTTGCGAAGGAGAGCGAATCCTGGGCGGCCGAACATCTGGAGCCTGGCGGAGCGGAGCGGACCGGGCCCGATCTGTTGCGGCCCCGGGCGTCGGGGCGGGGTACCGGGCCGCCGACGGCACGAGTCCCGTGAGGTCTTGACGACTCGTGCGCATGTCAACGTCTCCACCCCGTGGCGTCGAAAGGACCCGTCCCCGTTTATGCGGCGGGGCTGAGTTCGGCTTGGCCGAACAGCAGGGCGTAGCCGGTGGGGAGTTGATGGAGGATGCGGGTGATCAGGTCAGGGCCCGCGTAGGCGACGACGGCGGAGAGGACAGAGCCGGTGTCCCAGCGGGTGGTGGCCAGAGAGGCGCCAGTGCGGGTGGCGAGGTCCTTGACGAAGGCCCAGCCGGTCAGCGGCTGGGTGTCGGGGATCTGCGTGGTCAGTGTGCGTGCGGCCTCCAGGGGCAGGCGGGCAGCCAGGTCGACGCGTTCGTCGCCGGTCAACTGCCGGCCCAGCCCCGCCAGGACCAGGCGGACGGCTTCCTCAGCTCTCTCGCGGGTGGGGTAGGCACCCTCGTAGCGAACCTTCTCCAGCATCTGCTCGTACGCCGTCGAGTACGGCTGCTGGTGCTCAAGCGGTCCGCGCACTTCGGTGATCACTGCGGTGCATGCCTTTCGTGGAGTCAGGGCCAGGTGATGCGGATGTGGCACCGAGGTAGTGGTCAGGTGGGCTGGGGGCGGCCGAAGAGCAGGTCGTAGCCGACGGGGAGCTGGAACAGGATCTGACCCAGTAGGTCGTCGTCGGCCGCGTCGGCGACCGTGGACAGCACGGCGCTGACGTCCCAGGTTGCGGTCTGCTCAGTGGCGCCCTCGATCCAGGTTGCCGTCGCCCGCACGAACCGCTCCGGGGGCAGCGGTTCGGCGCTCTGCAGCGGGTTGAGCAGGATCAGGGCGAACTCCTCCGGCAGGCGTGCCGCGAGCTGGGCGCGGACCTCGCCGACCAGGTGCGCGCCGAGCAGGGCGAGCACCACACGGGCCGCGCGCTCGGCTTCCTCGACAGTGACGTACTTGCCGCGTTCGGTCACGTGGTCGAGGAACGTTTCAGGTCGCAGAGTCATCTCGGCCGCCACCCCTTCTTCTTCAGACTGCCCAAGGGGTGCGGAGGGCGGGGCGAGGGGGAGATCAGGTGCCCGTCCTCCGCACCTGGCTGGCCGGTGTCAGCCTGAGATCTCCTTGTGGCCGGTCCCGATGCCGATGGAGATCTTGCGGGGCTTGGCGCGCTCGGCGATCGGGATGCGCAGGGTGAGCACGCCCGCGTCGTAGTCGGCCTTGATGTGCTCGGTGTCGAGGGTGTCGGCGAGCACGATCTGGCGGGAGAAGACGCCCAGCGGCCGCTCGGACAGCTCCATCTGCACGTCGTCGCCCTTCGCGACCGGTCGTCGCTCGGCCTTGACCGTCAGCATGTTCCGCTCGACGTCGATGTCGATCGCGTCCGCGGCGACGCCGGGAAGGTCGAAGGCCACCACGTACTCGTCAGCCTCGCGGTAGGCGTCCATCGGCATCGCCGACGGCCTCGACCAGGTACCCGGGCCCATCAGCTGCTGCGCCAGCCGGTCCAGGTCACGGAAGGGGTCAGTGCGCATCAACATCGTGAAAACACCTCCAGCAGGTTCAGGCAGTTACTGCCAATGCGCCTCACTGGCACCGTTGTAACATGTCATCCAATGGATGACAAGCGTGATGTCGTCTACATGATGACAACCCGAGGGAGGTGCCCGTGAGCCCGGCCGACCAGCCGTCCCTGTCCAGCACCGATGCCCACAGTCCGGCGTCGTTCCTTGCCGCCGCCGCGGCCCTTAACGCCATAGACGACGCCCTGCGCGCCGCCCGGCACACGGCTCCCGACACCCCCGGCGCCGGGCCGGGCCCGGAGCAGGCCCTGGCCTCCCTGATGCTGCTGCGGCAGGTCCGCGAGCAGCTCGCCGGGTGGGAGAGCGGCCTGATCGAAACGGCCCGCGACGCGGGTGCCAGCTGGGCCGACCTCGCCCACCCTCTCGGTGTCGCCAGCCGTCAAGCCGCCGAACGCCGCTACCTTCGCGGCCGCCCCGGCCCGACCGGGAGCACCGGCGAGCAGCGCGTCCAGGCCACCCGCCAGGCCCGGGCTGCCGAACGCACCACCACCACCTGGGCCCGCCGCAATGCGGCCGCCCTGCGCCGCATCGCCGGTCAGATCACCGCACTCACCGACCTTCCCCCCGCCGCCCGCCGCCCGCTCAGCGAGCTCCACGCGGCCCTCGCCCACGACGACCCCACCGCCCTCATCAACCCCCTGACCGCCACCCGGCCTCATCTGACCACCGCCCACCCCGACCTCGCCGCCCAGCTCGACACCCTCACTCCCCCTTGACCCCGCCCAGACACGCGCGGAAGAGACACAGTTGGCTTTTGCGGCCGCTGCCCAAGGCGGTGGCTCAGTCCTCTGCCCCGTCGTCGTCATCCGTTTGAGGAACCCGGAGCTAGCGGCCCCCTGCCTGCTCCGCGAAGCAGGAAGCCCTCTACCGGGCCATGCTCCACACCCGACCGCCGGCCGTCGGCGCACTGGAGCCAGACAAAGCAACTGACCGCCCTGGCCACCCGGGCGCCCGCTACCGGGCGGGTGGCTCCGCGCTCGATCGGTCGGCGTCGCCGGGGCGCGGAGGCGAGGCCTAGCCAACCCGTCCCAGGTCAAGGCGCTTGTCCAGGTGGAAGGTGCCGTACCGGTTGACGATCGACCAGAACAAAGGCCGAGCACGGACTGGAGCCGGCCAGGATGCGGGGCAGCGAGGCGCGCGTGAGGCTGGTGTCATGCCGGAGCGCCGCGTGATCGTCTGCCCGCCGTCCGGGACGGGTGGCCGCAGGGTGTGCGTCGACGATCAGGTGCTCGGCACGGCCTACAGCCTCCATGACCTCACCGTGTTCCTGCAGAACGCGGGGCTGACCGGCTGGGACGAGCTGGACGTCATCGAGTCGGAATGGATCGAGTGGCACGAGGGCGGCCCGGAGGTGTGGAAACCCTGAACGCGCGCAAAGGCCGCCGGAACGGCGCAGTGCACGACGTGGAAGCCGTCCTTGACGAGCTTTACACCACGCCGCCGTCCGACTTCGTCGCCCGACGGGAGACGCTGGCCGCCGCCGCGAAAACTGACGGCCGGGTGGATGATGCCCGCCTCATCCATGCCGCCCGCCGCCCCACCCTCGCGGCCTGGGCGGCCAACCTTCTGCTGCGCTCCCAGCCGGAAGAGAGTCGGCAGTTCCTGGAACTGGGGCGGGCGCTGCGCGAGGCCTACCACGCCCTGGATGCCGCCGAACTCAAAGAGCTCTCCGCGCAGCGCCGCCAGGTTGTTGCCACCCTGTCCCGGCAGGCCGCCCAGCACGCCCTCGACGCCGGGCACCGGCTCTCGGAACCGGCCCGGCAAGACCTCGAAGCGTCTCTGCGCGCCGTGCTCGCCGATCCGGAGGCAGCCGATCAGTGGGCGGGCGGGCGCCTGGTCACCGCCCTCACCCCGCCATCGGAATTCCGCCCCGCCACCGCACCAACGGCCCAGAGGCCGGGCACCCGCAGCCGCCCGGCGCCCCCGCCTGCGGCACAGTCCTCCAAGGACGAACTCGCCGAGCAGCGCCGCGCCCGCCAGAAGCAGCTGGCCCGAGCGCAGGAGGCAGCAGAGGCAGCCGCGCAGCGCCTGCGCGAAGAGCGCGCACGGCGAGCGGGCGCCGACGCCGAGCTGCAACGGGCGCGCGACCGCACCGAGCAGGCCCGCCAGCGGATATCCGTAATCGAGGAGCAACTGCAGCAGGCGCGCGAGGAGTTCCAGCAAGCCGAGAACGAACAGCAGGAAGCCGAGGAACACAGCCAGACCGCCGCCGACGCCCTCGCCGAGGCCGAGCGGGAAGCCCACGACACCGCGCAGCACATACGCCGCATGACTAACTGATCGTTTCAGAATGCCGTCCTGCGGAGACGCTGGCGGCCCCATGGACAATCCCTTCAGCCACGGGCTCAGGGGGGAATGACGCCATATGGAACAGGTTGGGGCTGCGCGAGACCTCGTGCTCGGTTACGTCCGCGCTCTGAACGCGATTGACGAGGCCATGCGTCGAAGAAACCCGCTTGTCAGGGTGGGAGACAACCAAGGACTGACCTCTGGTCAGAGTTCGTAGGGGTAGAGAGCGATCTTCTCGCGCTCGATGAAGAGCTCGACCCAGGTGCCGGCAACACCTTCGGGCAGCGGATCACCAAGGTCCAACAGGATATGCGTGCCGTCCAGGTCCAGCAGGGCGGCACCGTCCTCTGTGAGGCTCAACCGGCCCCGCAGCACAACGCAATGCCCGCCAGTCCGGAGCCCAGGACCGATACCAACAGCCGACTTGGCGTTCCGCCCCCAGACGATGTCCTCGTCGATCGTCCACTCGACGTGATACTCGCCAGGCTCCGCGGTCCGGTCCCCGCACCATCGGACTGCAGTGTGACCAAACGCGGTTCGGACATCGGCCAGCCAAGGGGTTCCGGGAAACATCGCGACCTTCACCAGTTCGATCAGCACGGGTCGATCATGCAGTATTCGAGGTGCCATCGGAACCTGTGAAGTTTCGCCGCTGCCTGGCACAGGTTCGCCGGAACATGTGCGCTTTGGCGAAGGAGTCGTTGGAGGCGATGGCAACGGAGTTCTTCTCCTCGCGTTCGGTGAGCACCTGGAAGAGGAGTTCGGTGCCGTGGCGGTCGAGTTGTATGTGAACAACTTCCCAGCTAACCAGCCGGTGACATCCACTCAGACGGACAACTGACAACCCACAAACACCGTCGGAGCCATCCTTACGAAAACCATTGGTGCCCGGCTTGCTCCGCTGATGGACTGACGTCCTACCGTGAGTCTGCCGCGTGACGGAGGTAGTGGTTGTGACGGGTTATGACGTGCTTGCCGAGGTGTACGAATGGCTCATCTCGGATGCAAAGTTGCCTCCAGCCGAGTTCGCTGCGTCGTTCGACGACGTCCTCAAACTCCTGCCGTCGAACGCTCACGTCCTCGACTGTTCGTGCGGAACCGGACAGTTGGCGGTTGGCCTCGCCGGTCGTGGCATGCAGGTTGTCGCAACTGACGCCAGCGAGGCGATGGTTCGTCGGACTGCAGAGTTGTCTGAGGAGTTCGGGGCATCCGTCCGGGCCGTACGGGCGAACTGGGAAGAGTTGCCCGACCATTTCCAGGACAACACGTTCGACATGGTGTTCTGCGTCGGCAACTCGCTTCACCATGCCACGGGCGCGCCAGGCAGGGGTGCTGCTCTGGAGTCGATGTCACGGCTTCTGCGCCCCGGCGGGCGCTTGGTACTCACATCCCGCACTTGGGAACTCGTGAGGGCCAGAGGTTCCCGGCTGGAGATCAGTGACCGACTCGTCCGCCGGAACGGTCGCGATGCCGTCGTGGTCTACCGCTGGGAGATTGCGCCGCATTGGGAGGAGGAGCACCACATCGAGATTGCGATCGCGCAAGTTGATGCGACCGGGTTGGTTCTTGTCCGCTCGGAACTGCTGTCCTGCTGGCCCTACCGGTACGAGGAACTCGAAGTCGAGCTGCACCGGGTCGGACTCCAGACGGAACTGAGCACGTTCGATCTTGAGGCCGAGAACTACATGGTGGTCGCGAGCAAGGTATGAACACCGGACTTTCAGTCCCCGGCCGGACCGCGCGGTTGCTCGCAGGACGCTTGCGCCTTCTCATCGGTGCGGGTTCAAATGGTCAACGCAACGCCTCGGACGAGGAGTGCTCGTCGATCAGACGGCGGTAGATCCGGGGTGACGGTGTGGCGCTGTTTCCTGGTCGCATCCAGATCAATGAGCAGGATCTCGTCGATCAGCGGCGTGAACGGATCCAGCTTCGACGGCCGCGCCGAAGCAGTTGTCGTGCGTGGCTGCGGCCAAGCCGAGGTCAGGGCCTTGTTGACCGTGCTCCAGGTGACGCCGTACTTGCACTGCAACGCCGGGTTCGACATGCCATCGCGGGAGTCGCGCCGCAGCACGGCGTACAACTCGACCTTCGACTGGCCAGGCAGCATCGGGGGTGCTCCGTTACTGAACACATCCAGCCTGACACCGCAACCCCGATGGTGACGTCAGAATTCGCGAACATCTTTCTGGGCCATCACCTGGTGCCGTCAGCTTTCACGAACAACTGACGTCACCAGCTACCGACAGAACCACCCGCCATCATGCTGAAGGTTTCCGCGACTTCCTCGACCTGATCGACCTTCAGGCCCAGCCCCGGGTCGTCATCCATCTCGGCTGTGACAGCCCTGCCGCGGGCAAGACGCCGGTCGTGCACCAATTGCTGATCACCCACCCCCGGTTCGAACTGGACTTCACCCCGACCCGCTCGTCGTGGCTCAACCAGATCGAACGATGGTTCGCCGAACTGGAACGGTGCGCCTGCACGCAGCTACTTCTGCTCACTCGAGGAACACCACAGCAGATGAAACAGCGGCGGCTGCACCAGCAGCGGTGCGGCGCGGGCCGCCCAACGGCGGGCGGTGGAGACCTGCCTGGCCCCGCCGGTGAGCCGGCGCTGAACCGGCACCGGGAGGACGACACCGCCGACCGCATCGGCCCCAGGGTGTATACCCGTGGGCCGATGCTGCACGGGAGGCGCACGTGACAGCGTTCCCCTGTGCCCACGGGCTGGCCGTCGCGGCACGATTGACGATCCGTGACCACAGGAGGGGCCCATGACCACCATGCCATTCGTCAGCCGGAAGGGCACGACGCGCCGGCGCATGCTGGGAGCCGCGCTGGCCGCCGGGGCCGCCGTGCCGCTTGCCGCCGTCGCCAGCCCCGCATGGGCGGGCCCGGGTGCGCCATCGCCCGCCCCGAAGCGGCTCACGCTGCCCGTGCCCACCGGGACGCCCCCAGGGGGCACGGTCCAACTGCACCTCGTCGACCGCTCGCGCCCGGACGACATCGCGGGCCCCGGGCACTTCCGCGAGCTGATGGCCACCGTCTGGTACCCCGCCCGGGACGTCGAGCGGTACCCGGTGGCGCCCTGGATGCCAGCCGGCGCCCTTCAGGCGTTCCTCGCCGACGCGGGGTTCAGCGCCCTGGTCCCCTTGGCGCCCCTCACTGCCGGGCACGTCGACGCTCCGGTACGGCGGTCGGGCCGACGGCTGCCCGTCGTTGTGTTCTCGCACGGCGCGCACAGCCACCAGGGCGACCACACCCTCATGGTTCAGGAGCTCGCCAGCCATGGATATGCGGCTGTGACGGTGGCTCACCAGCACGACACGTACACCGAATTCCCCGACGGCCGGGTCGCCGTCCCCCTCTACGACCGGAAGGCGCCGACGCTGCCTGGGGACTTCGCCGCTGACCTGCGCTTCG
The DNA here is from genome assembly GCF_052543295.1 of Streptomyces sp. SAS_270. Classification (NCBI taxonomy): domain Bacteria; kingdom Bacillati; phylum Actinomycetota; class Actinomycetes; order Kitasatosporales; family Streptomycetaceae; genus Streptomyces; species Streptomyces sp. SAS_270. The sequence continues at coordinate 785 of NZ_JBMNDS010000082.1, read as the reverse complement.
TCCTCGACTGCGTCGAGCTGATCGCCGCCGGGTGCAATCCGGACGTTGACCAGCGGGAGCTGCCCGCCGGGCTGCTCGGCTCCCTCGACCCGCAACGCATGGGTGCCTTCGGCTGGTCGAAGGGCGGGACGGCCACCGCCTGCGCCATGCTCGCGGACGAGCGCATCCTGGCCGGGCTGAGCCTCGATGGCCCGATGCAGATGAACCCGCCGCTGACCGGCGACCTGAGCCGGCCGTTCATGATGATGTCCGCCGAGTTCACCCGGGCCACGGATCCCGAGGCCGCCGCGTTCTGGGCACACCTGCGAGGCTGGCGCCTGAACATCCAGGCCCAGGGCGCCGTCCACGTCTCGTACGGCGACAACGAGGCGCTGTACCCACAGGTGGCGAAGCTGTTCGGATGGAGCGGGCAGCAGCTCCAGGATGTGATCGGCACTCTCGATCCTGACCAGGCGGTGAAGATCCAGCAGGCGTACCCGCTCGCGTTCTTCGACGAGCACCTGCGCCACCGTCGGGGCCACCTGCTCGACAGGCCGTCCCCAACCTTCCCGGCAGTGACGTTCCTCCCCTGAGCACCCGGGAGCATGGCGGCGCTGTCCGTCGCAGGTGCTCGAGGGAACAGGACGACTGGGCCGAGTTCAACCCGAACAGCCTCGGGTTCAGTGCGCCGCAGGACGGCTTGTGCGACGTGTAAGAGATCGGCAGCCGAGATCGTTTGACAAGCGGTCAAGATCACTTGTTGCCGGGCACTTGCTGCTCCTGCTGCTCGCCGGAGGCATGCAGCA
>NZ_JBMNDS010000081.1:0-46881 GCF_052543295.1 Streptomyces sp. SAS_270 | reverse complement strand
ACCGGTGGCCCGGTGCCGGCGCAACTGCTCGACCTCCTGGAACGAACCGGCGTCCAGCAGCAGCTCGATGCGCTCCCGGGCGGTCAGCTTGCCCTTGGCATGCTGCGCCGCGGTCGCCTTCTCACTCGGCCCCGCCAAAGCCGTCTGTCGCACCCTGTCCAGCTCCGCGACACGCCCGCGGATATCCACAGACCCCGCGTCCGCCTGAACGGGAGCAGGAACGGCAGGCGCTCCAGGGCCGGTCGGCGACGGAGGAGCGGACACCGGGGCAGGGGCAGTCGCCACAGCGGGGGCAGTCGTCATTGCCATCTCAGACCTCTTCCTCGAAACAGAACAACCACAACACCCACATCACTGCCAGCTCCGCGGGGCCCGATACGCCTCCGGCCCCCGCCACCACCGGCCACGGCCGGACATCCCGCCGCCCTCACCGCCTTCGTCACGGGCCCACACCGCCCACAGCACCACCGCCAGCGCTGCCAGTTCCTCTTCGCTCGCACGTCCACGCACCACGCGCAACAGCGGCTCACCACCCTCGGTGTCGCCCACCGCCCCACCCCCAAAATCCAGCCAACGCCCGGACACCAACGCAGTCCCACCACCCAAAGGCACCCCGCTCAAGCCCCACTCAACAAACCCCAGAACCCAGGACTTGAGCGGGCCGGAAGCCGAACGCACGGCTCGGGACAGCACCGAGCCCCGGGCGTACGCACCAGCGCAGCGGCGGGATCCGGTCAACGGATGGTCAATCGCCGGCCGGGCCGCGGCCAAAGCTGCCTACAGATTGCGTATGGCCTCACGTCTTGCGCCGAAATGCACCGTTGGGTCCCCGCAACCCGCGCCTACGGTGATCTACGAAGAGATCGCCTGCGGGAGGAATGCGTGAGCAAGGCCGCCGGAACCGGCCCGTCAGCCGCCGCAGTACGGTTCGGCGGCGCCGTCATGCTGCTGATGGCTTGCCTCATCGGCGGATTCTGCGTGCCCGCTCTCCCGTACTCCGCCGGTCTCACCGGTACACGCGGAACACTGACCGTGGACGGCTATCAGCACAGCTACAGCTCTCGGGGCGAGACGACCTCGTCCAACGGAACCTTCCGCTCCGCCGACGGTGGAATCGTCGACCTCAAGGCCACTGTCGAACCGGACTACGACCTGGGCCGCCGCATCGCCGTGTCCCGGGCCCCTTGGACCTATTACGTGGTCTCCCCCGCCTGCCTCCTCGGCTGGCTCGCCGGGGCGTGCTTCGCTGTGTGCTGTCTGCTCCTGGGCCTGCCTGGGCTCATATTCGGCACACGATGGAATCGCCGGACGCGGCCCACCGCCGTCCCCCTGCAGATCCGGGTCGCCAAGACCGCCTTCTACGGTGCGCTCGGCGCGGGCGCGGCCGCGGTCATCGCCGCGATCGCGACCTGACCGGCCGCCGACTCGCGTTTCCGCGAGCCGACTGCCCCCTGTACGAGCCAAGTTGCCTACGGCGGTCGCCCACCAGCCTCACGCGTGGCCCCGGAACCATCCGGAACGCCGGGCACTTTTACCCGCCCCTGATGGCATGTTCCGGTCACATCTGTCAGGCTTCCGGCAGCCGTCGCCCTGACCCCAGCGGACACGGCTGATCACACCACGCGCTCGCGCCGGCGATGCGCGCAACCCGCGGTTGTCCGTCGGCGCACCCAGGCCGGTCGGACGGCCACCGAGCAGGCCGGGATCCCGGCCGCCTCAAAGGAGTTACGTGTGAGACCGACCCCCCACCGGACCCTCGCCGCGAGCGCATTCGCCGTCGCCGCGTTGGCCGCTGCATTGCTCCCCGTCACCCCGGCCTCGGCCGCGCCGCCCACGGCCCCGCTCGCCGCCGCCTGCACACCGACCCAGGTGGTCACCAACGGCAGCTTCGAGAGCGGGACTTCGCCCTGGAGCCAGTCCTCGTCCAGCGTGATCACCAACCGTTCCGGTCAGACCGCCCATGGCGGCAGCAGCTACGCCTGGCTGGACGGCACCGGCGGGACGCACACCGACACGCTCTCCCAGAGCGTCACGATCCCGTCCGGGTGCAGCACCGCCACGCTCACCTTCTGGCTGCACATCGACACCACCGAGACGACCTCGTCCACCGCGTACGACAAGCTCACGGCGAAGATCGGCAGCACGACACTCGCCACGTACTCGAACCTCAACAAGAACACCGGCTACGCGCAGAAGTCCTTCGACGTCTCGGCGTTCGCGGGCCAGACAGTGACTGTCGCGTTCACCGGCACCGAGGACTCCAGCCTCCAGACGAGCTTCGTCCTCGACGACGTCGCCCTCGACACCTCCGGCGGCACCACCCCGCCCGTGGACTCCACTCGTACGCCGGCGGCACCCTCGTACACCGTCAGTCTCAGCAGCAACACCAGCGGGACCGTCTGGACCGGTCACGAGAGCGTCGGCTTCACCAATGCCTCGTCCACCGCGCTCAGCGAGGTGTACCTGAGACTCTGGGACAACTACCACGGCACCTGCTCCGCGATGCCGATCACGGTCAGCAACGTGACCGGTGGCACCGCGGGCTCCCTGTCGGTGGGCTGCACGGCCCTGCAGATCTCCCTCCCGACACCGCTGGCGCAGGGGCAGAGCGCGACGATCGGCTTCGACCTGGGTATCACCGTGCCCAGTGGCGCCGACCGTTTCGGCCACGACGGGGCCTTCAGTTTCATCGGCAACGCCCTGCCCGTACTGGCGATCAAGGACGCGGCGGGCTGGCATCTGGATCCGTACACCAACAACGGCGAGTCGTTCTACTCGCTGGCCGCGGACTTCAAGGTGACCCTCGACCACCCGAGCACCCTGCTCGTACCGGCCACCGGCACCTCGGTGGACACCCCCGGCTCCAGCGGACGCACCGTCACCACGGCCACCGCGTCCAAGGTTCGTGACTTCGCCTGGGGGGCGGGCCCCTTCAGCAAGATCTCCGGCACCTCGGCCGCCGGCACCCCGGTGAACATCTACTCCGTCTCGGCCATCAGCGCGTCCGACGCTCAGTCGATGCTCACCACCGCCAAGACCGCCGTGGACGCCCACGCCGCACGGTTCGGCGCCTATCCGTACGGCGAGTTGGACGCCGTGATCGACAACAACTACTGGTTCGGCGGCATGGAGTACCCCGGTTTCGTCCTCGACCTGGTCAGCACCACGGCGCTGACCCACGAGATCGGTCACCAGTGGTGGTACGGCATCGTCGGCGACGACGAGTACAACAGCCCCTGGCTGGACGAGTCGTTCACCGACTACTCCACCGACCTGGCGCTGAACAAGACCGGCACCAACTGCTGGAACAGCGTGTCGTGGGCCTCGTCGGCCGAGAAGATCACCAACTCGATGGCCTACTGGGACGCCCACTCGTCCCGGTACTCCACCGTCGTCTACGGCTACGGAAAATGCGCCCTGCACGACCTGCGGCGCGTCCTGGGCGACACCGCCATGACCAAACTCCTCAAGGACTACGCCACTTCGCACTGGTACGGCGTCTCGACCACGGCCGAGTTCAAGGCAGCCGCGCAGGCCGCCACGACCACGGACCTGACCTCCTTCTGGACCACGCACCGCATCGACGGCTGACGTGACCACGGTTCGCCGTGGGCGCCGCCCGGCGTCCGCGGCGAACCGATGACTCATGGCACTTCCCATTCAGCAAGAGCTGTAGTGGGAGCCGACCGCCGGCTGGCCCGTGTAGTTCGGGCCTGCCGCCGGGTCGGCTCCCAGGTAGCGGAACGGAAGCAGCACCTGGCGCGCGCCTTCGAGCGTGAGCCTGTGGTGACGGGCGCTGTAGCGATATCCGGCGGTGCGCAGTGCGGTCACGGCCGCCCGCCCGGCCGGTGAACCGTCGGCCCACCGGATCGAGTCGGGGTCGAAGTGCGCCAGGAGCAGCCCGTCGGGAGCGAGCCAGGACGCGGCCCGGGCGAGCAGGCCGAGTTGGTCGCCGACATAGTGCAGACCGTGTACGCAGGTGATCAGGTCGTACGCGCGTTGCGGCGCCCAGTCCGCGACGGAGGCGATGACCCGCTCCAGGGTGGGCGGTGCCGGCACCGGGGCGAGCGGTCCCACCAGGTCGACCGCGGTGAGTACCGCGTCGGCGGGCAGAGCGGATGCCGCCTCGTACGGGGCGCGGCCTTCGCCGCTGCACAGGTCGAGCCACGACGGAGCGGCCGGACGGGCCGTCAGGTGAGCGAGGGGGTCGAACCCGAGCTCGCGGGCATAGCTGTTCACGCCGGCCAGACCACGCTCGCGGTTCATCGTGTTGTTGGCGACCACGGAGGAGCGTTCCAGCTCGCTCGTCGAGACCAAGTCGGGCGTCGTCATACGCTCATTGTCCTGGACCTCGGTCTTCCGAACACGAGGCTTCGCCCTCTCCCAGGCCCGCCGAACGGGGCCCCGGCGCTTGGCCAGGGCCCGTTGTCAGTGGTCGCCACTATGTTCAGTCGTGTCCCGCCGGTGTGGCGCGGAAGCCCTTCTGGTGCATGGGAGATGATGCGTTGTCGGATTGGGAGAGGTCGAGTACGGCGCGGGTGATACAGCCCGCCCGGACACGCAAGCTGGGCAAGGTTCCGTTCGTGGAGCTGGCCGACGGGCGCTTGCAGGGGGTGGTGTCCAGTGGGTCGGACATCGAGCGGGTGTATGTGTCCTCGGTCGCGGCGAGCACGTACACGTTCGCTTGCAGCACCAACAACAACCGGCCCTGCGGGGGCGCTCGCGGAGGGTTCTGCAATCACATCAGGGCCCTGATCAACGAGGCGGTGCTGCAGTACGGCGTCGAGCGCGTCGCCCGCTATCTGCGGGTCGAGGTCGCGGGCGGCGAGTCGAACGCGCAGACTCTCACCGCAGAGATGATCAACGCCCGTCCGGCGCAGGGTGACGCCGCGGCCGCTGCCCCCGTCTTCAGCCGGTTCCTGCGCCACCTGGCCTACCTGGAACTCGCTCCGACCACCGCGCCGTTGCCGGAGATGCAGTGGTTCCCCTCGACGAGGGCGGTGGCGATGTCGGTGCCCCCGCGCGAGCCCTATTCGAGCGTGGCGGAGCACGCTGACGTGCTCACCGAAACCATCGACGGACTCGACGAGGCGCTGGCTGCCGTCGACTTGTTCGACCAGGCTCTCGTCGCGGGCCTGCTCCGTCCGCAGCCCGCCCAGGCCGACGGACTGGCGCAGTTCGCCCAGGCCGTCACCGGAACGCCGCTGGCCGCCAAGGTGAGTGAGGCGGCCGAGAAGGCGGCAGCCGGAGCTGCGGGTGAAGACCACTTCATCGCTCTCGCGGCTGCCCGCACCGCGCTGCTCGGTTCCGTCCACGACGCGCTGCTGAGCCGTATCGAGGAGGCGACCGGCCGGTCTCCCGGCCAGGCGAGCGCCTCGGACCCCAGCGGGCAGCAGGCGGTGAACCTGCTGGTCGCCGCCCGCTCCTGGCTGTCCGACCTGGCGCGCTGCGGGTGGCGGGGAATCGACCATGACGTGGTCTCCGGAGCGGCCCAAGTCGTCTCCGCGATGCTTGCGGATCCGGACCTGCGTCGCCTGGCGGCGCTTCTCGACGGGTTCGCCGCCGAACTCGCCGCGTCCTGCCCGGGCGCCTCCCTGGACCGTATCCCCGCACGCCGCTGGGCCGACCTGTGGTCGCGTGCCCTGCTGCTCACGCTGCCCGGCGCGGCCGCCGTTTCCGCGACCGGTACCGCCACCGGCCGTCTCCTGCCCCTCGGCGTCGATCTGCACGAACACGCGACCGCCGCGCAGGCCCAGGTACACGCGGTGTTCGAGCCCGCCGACGGCGCCGCGCCCCGGCTCGTGCGTGCAAGTGTCTCCGTGCCGAAGCCGGACACGGTCGTCGGCGCCGGCGTCTGGCAACTGCTCCGCCCGCACATGTCGCTGCTGACAGCCGTCGGTGAGGGCCGCGCCATGGACCTCACGGGGATGCCGATCACCGCGGAAGGCGATCTGGTCTGGAGCGACGAGCACGCACGCACAGGCGAGCCCGCCGACGCCTTCGCCACCGCCCGCGTCGCCCTGCCCACCGCCACCGTCTCGGCGACCGCACCCCTGGACCGGCACCCGGCACGCATCGCCGTACCCGTGTTCCTGGAGGGTTTTGCCGCCCAACAGGACGACTTCGCACTGACCTTCACCCTCGCCGGATTCCGGCTGGCCGTCGACGACGACCGGATTCCGACCGCCGGACCGCTCACGCCCCTGGCCGTCGCCGCGTCGGGCGCGTGCATCGGCCTGCTCCGCTGGGACGACGGGACGTTCAGCGTCCAGCCGCTCGCCGTGGAGACCACCGTGCGCAAGAAGGCCGTCACCCTCCACGCGGGGGCCTGGGCCGGGGGCACGACCGACAAGAACGGTGTCAAAGCCGAGAAGGCGGCCACCGATGCCATGGCGGTGCTGCGCGAGCGTGCCGGAAGGCTGTTGCGGAAATGACCGAGCCGACGACCGAAGAGCATCCCGAGCCGGTCTCCCACGACAACCGCCGTCAGGTCCTGTACTGGCGGCTCCTGGCCCGCCTCTTCGACCCCGAGGAGCAAGCGGCGCTGGAATCGGCGAGCCTTGCCGTCGTCGAGGACATCGGTCTGCCGCCCGCGCTGCTGGATCCTGGAGCCTCCGTCGACTCGATCGTGCAGCGACACCCTGACCTGGCCGCGGAGTTCGACGGTCTGATGGTGCCCGAGTCCGGCTCGGACGGTGCCGGCGACGACGGTGACCGCGGCGGACGGGACCGTGCCGCCGAGGTGCGGCGCGCCGCCCTCGTGTCGAAGGTCCTGCTCAATGTCTTCGCCTGCGGTTCCGGCACGGTGACGGCCGGGCAGCTGTCGCGCTGGCAGTCCGATGCGGGCTGGCTGGAGCGCGCGCTCGGCTGCAAGCCCGGAGAGCTGCGCGGCGGTCGCGGTGCAGCGGGGCGCGGCGTCAGTCCGACCGGGACCGGCGGTCGCGGTACGACACCCGACCTCAGCCGGCTGATTCCGGCGATCGGACCGGAACTCGGCGCCATCGAGGCCGACCTCGTCAAGCGGATGCGCCTGCGCGAGGTGCTCGCCGACCCCAAGCTGGCCGCACAGCTGACCCCGAGCATGTCGCTCATCGAGCAGCTGCTGCGCGACAAGGACAACCTGTCAGGGGTGGCCCTGGCCAACGCCAAGGCGCTGATCCGTCGTTTCGTCGACGAGGTCGCCGAGGTGCTGCGCACACAGGTGGAGAAGGCCACGGTCGGTGCTCTGGACCGCTCGATCCCGCCCAAGCGGGTGTTCCGCAACCTCGACCTCGACCGCACGATCTGGAAGAACCTCACCAACTGGAGCCCCGAAGAGGAACGGCTGTACGTCGACCGCCTCTATTACCGGCACACCGCCCGCAAGACGACCCCCCAGCGGCTGATCGTGGTCGTCGACCAGTCGGGTTCCATGGTCGACTCCATGGTCAACTGCACCATTCTGGCGTCGATCTTCGCCGGGCTCCCCAAGGTGGACGTCCACCTGATCGCGTACGACACCCAGGCGCTCGACCTCACTCCGTGGGTCCACGACCCCTTCGAGACCCTGCTGCGCACGAACCTCGGCGGCGGCACCGACGGAACGGTCGCCATGGCGCTGGCCCAGCCGAAGATCGCCGAGCCCCGCAACACCGTCGTGGTGTGGATCTCCGACTTCTACGAATGGCAGACCGAGCCGCTGTTCGAAAGCATGGCCGCAATCCACCGCTCGGGCGCCAAGTTCATCCCGGTCGGATCGGTGACCAGCTCCGGCCGCGGCAGCGTCAACCCGTGGTTCCGCGAGCGCTTCAAGGATCTCGGTACGCCGGTGCTCTCCGGCCACATCCGCAAGCTCGTCCACGAGCTCAAGACGTTCCTCGCCTGAGGCGTTCACGACCCTCACGCCGTTCACGACCTCGTTCGACGTTCACCACCCTCAAGACCCTCACGACTTCTTTCTGCTCAGAAAGGCCCTGCCATGTCCGACCTGTTGCGCGCCCCCGCCGAGATCAAGTACGCCGAGGAGCTGGACTGGCTGGAGTCCGTCGACGACGGCCCCAAGCCGTTCTCCTGGCGCCTGTCGCCGAAAATGGTCCGCCTGTTCATCCTGGGCTCCGAGCGCTCCGACGGCCTGGACAGGGAGATCTCGCAGAAGTGGTTCGGCGACCGCAGTTTCGTCGAGCGCTCCATCGTCACCCTGGCCTCCGACCGCGGCCTGCTGCTGATCGGGGATCCGGGAACCGGCAAGAGCTGGCTGGCCGAGCTGCTTTCCGCCGCGATCTCCCGCAACTCCACGCTGGTGGTGCAGGGCACGGCCGGCACGACCGAGGACCACATCAAGTACTCGTGGAACGTGTCCATGGTGATCGCCAAGGGCCAGTCACGGGAGTCGATGATCCCCTCACCGATCATGACGGCAATGGAGAGCGGCACCATCGGGCGATTCGAGGAACTCACCCGTTCCACCAGTGACGTTCAGGACGCACTGATCTCCATCCTGTCGGAGAAGTACATCTCCGTGCCGGAGCTGGACAGCGACAACATCGTCTTCGCCAAGCCCGGTTTCTCGGTCATCGCCACGGCCAACAGCCGTGACCGGGGCGTCAACGACCTGTCCTCCGCGCTCAAGCGGCGTTTCAACTTCGTACGCATCCCGGTGGTGACGAACAAGAAGAGCGAGGCCGAGATCGTCCGCTTCCGCACCGAGGAGTTGCTGCGCCGCCACCAGATCGAGCTGGACGTCCCGCCGACGCTGCTGGACGTGCTGCTGCAGAGCTTCGCCGATCTGCGTGCGTCCGCCGCCGCGGCGGGCAGCGACGACGAGAAGCTGGAGTCCGCGCTGTCCACCGCCGAGCAGATCGGTGTGCTGGAGGACGCGATCCTGCACAGCAACTTCTTCGGCGAACGGGAGCTGACCGCCCACACCCTCGCCTCCTCGCTCGTGGGATCGCTGGCGCGGCGCGAGCCTGAGGACCTCGCCATCCTCAACAAGTACCTGCACGGTGTGGTCGAGCCGCGCAGTACCGAAGAGGGCGGGTCCTGGCCGGAGTTCCTGGAGGGCGGTCGCGACGCGATCGCGACCCTGTCGTGAACGCCGTCGTGCAGGGAAAGTCGTCGTTCGAGGCGCTGCGTACGCAGTTGCAGGACGCCGCCGGCGCGTTCGCCGACGGTCCCGACGCGCTGGAGGGCATCCTCCTCGGGCTGGTCGACGACGTCGACCGGGCGGTGCGCGAACCGCTGGAGATCTTCCCCGTCTGTCATCATTCGCCGGCTTCGGCGATCGCGATGGCGCGGCGGCTGCGGGAGAAGCAGCCCAAGACCATCTATCTGGAGCTGTGCGAGGACATGGCGCCGCTCCTGTCCGAACTGCGCAACTGCCGTCTCCCGGTGGCGGTGCAGGCGTTCGCCAGCGAGGTCGCGGGTTTCCCACCCGAGTGGGCGCCGCTGTCCGTCGTGGCGCCGATCACCGAGGCATCGGCCGAGTACCAGGCGATCGCCTACGCGCTGGACACACCGGGCGTCGAACTGGTCCTCGTGGACCGTTCCTCGGACCATGTGTTCCAGTGGGATGCGCGCGAGACACCGCCGGCCGATCCGGACGCGCCGCCGGCCGAGGAGGAGGCCGCGCTGCACGGTGACGCCGTCGGAGTGGAGATCGGCGACCTCCGCCCGCGCTTCGCCGAACTGGAGGAGCACCTGCTGCACCACGGTCGGGTGCGGCACTGGTCGGAGTGGTGGCACCAGTACGTCGAACTGCCGCTCGGCGACAGCGACCACGACACCTACCGGCAGGTCATGCTCCTGATCGGCAGCCTGTTCCGGCGTCTGGCACCCGGCGATCCGCAGCGGGTGCGCGTCGACGAGGGCCGCGAGCGGTACATGTGGACGAGGATGCGGGAACATCTCGCCGCGTCCGGCACCGATCCCGCGGACTGTCTCTACGTGTGCGGGGCGTTCCATGCGGCCAGCCGGGTCGAGGAGTTCGGCGTCCACGGCAGCGACGCCTTCGAGATCAGCCCGCCCAGTGCGAGCAAGTGGCAGTACGGCCTGATCCCGTCCAGCCACGCGGCGATCGAGGCGCAGTTCGGCCTTGCCGCCGGCTCGGTGTCGATCGCCGCGACCCAGTGGGCGAAGAACGTCAGGCGCACGCGTGTGCAGCCGTTCCGACTCGCGGGTCAGGCGGGTGCGAAGAAGGCGACGAAGCCCAGGAAGAGCGCGGTACCCACCGCTCGCCTGTCCGCCGACCTCCCTTCGGACAAGCTCTCCGGGTTCCTGCAGCGCCCGCCCGTCCTCGACGGGCTCGACGAGGCCGAACTGCTCGGCTGGTCGGTGGAGATCGTGCGCGCGGCGCGCCGCGCCGGGTACCTCGCTTCCACCGCCGATGCCATCGCCGTGTTCGAGACGTCGATCCTGCTGGCCGGGATGCGGGACCGGGCCAGGCCCACGCCGTACGACTTCCAGGACGCGGCGATCACCTGCATCGAGAAGGACAGCGTGCCGGGCCGGCGCGATGTGCGGCGCCTCGTGGAGATCATGATGGGCGGCGACCGCGTCGGCCAGGTCGGCTACGAAGCGCTCCCGCCGCTGGCGCGCGACGTGCACGACCGGCTCGCACCGCTCAATCTGAGGCTCCAACAGCGCGGTGTGCAGCGGGCGTTGCTGGACATGGCAGCCCAGCCGGAACTGGAGCGGTGCTCCGACGTCCTGTGGATGCTGCGCCAACTGATGCCGCAGGGCGCCGCACGGCCGATCATGGGTGAGCGCCGCCTTGGTGAACGGCCCATCCAGGAGTCCTGGGACCTTGCGCTGGGCACCCATCAGCGGGCGCTCATCGAGCTCGGCTACGAGGGCGTGAGCATCGAGCAGGTCCTCGAACAACGGCTTCGACGCACGGCGTACGGCCCGCACGCGACAGCGGCGACCGTCCTTCAGGCCGTCGAGGACGCGACACTGTATCTGCGCAGCCGCCGCCTCGCCGACGAACTCGGCACGCGCGCCCTGGAGGTGCTGTCGACCGAGCGCAGCGTCGACGGTGCGCCGGAGGTCCTGCGCCAAGTGCGGCGACTGCTGGCGTACTACCGGACCAACGAACCGGTATTGCCGACGTGGATCGAGTCCTTCGTCAAGGCCGGCTACGCGCACTACTGCACCCTCCTGCCGACGGCGTTCACCGACGAGGACGCGACCGTCCGCCAGGTCGCCGCAATGCTCGGCTTCCTCTTCAGCATGGAGCCACTGGCGTTGTCGCTCGGCTGCGACCGGACCCAGTTGGAGCTGGCGTTCGCGCAGTCGCATCCGCAGGAGCCGTCGAAGGTGGCGCTGCTGTGGGCCGCGCAGGTGCAGCTCGGGCAGCTCTCCCGCACGGAACTTCGGGCGCGTTGTGCCGAGTTGCTGGGCAACCCCTTGGTGGTCCCCGCCTATCCGCGCTACCTCAGTGGGTTCCTGCACGCGTTGGAGCCGGTGCCGCAACTGGCCGACTTCGTGGTGGAGGCGGTGTCCCACGCGTTCGCGCGGCTGCCGGATCCGGTGCTGCTGCCATGGCTGCCCACCCTCATCACCACTCTGCGGTCGGGCGGTGCGGAGCTGGCTCCCCTTTTGATCCGTGAGGCCGGGCGTATCTTCCCCGGCCGCCTCCCGGCACTGGACACATGGGTGCCGCCATGGGACGTCCGGGCGGACACGGCAGCCGTACCGCCGACCGTCCTCGCCGGCGGTGGCAGCGCGGGCGTCCTCCTCGCAGCCCACCCCGCCACATGCGACGCGGTGGCGGAACTCCTTGGCTGCGAGGGAACGTGGAAGATGGCCGACCCCGCTCCGGCGGGCGCGGCACTTCTCACGCGGTACGCGCATACGGCGGAGGCGCTGGGGGTGCTGCTGGCCGCAGCGTGACTTCGGATGTGTGAGCGCGCTCGGAGAGGAGTGCCCAGAGCGCGGCAGCACCCTCAAGGAGGGCCTTCGAGCGCGCTTCGATGGTTGCGTCACGGGCAGCCAGGCCCGCGGTGACGTCGTCCCGGCGACGTGCGCCGCGCAGGTCCGGCATGAGGGCCGACAGCGCCGGGATCCGGTATCCGGCGAGGCGGAGTTGATGGACGATCCGCGCGTCGCGCACGTCGTCGGGCGAGTATCTGCGCGCTTCTCGTGCAGCGCCACGCGCGGGCCTCACCAGTCCCTCGGCATCCCAGTGCCGCAAGGTCGAGGGGCGAACGCCGAGCGCGTCGGCCAGTTCGGAGATGCTCATGGCGTCGGACGGTTGTGCGTCGCCGATCGGTTCCAGGGCGATCGCGCGGGCCGCCTCTTTGGCCAGCTCAAGTTCGCGGCGCTCCTTGTCGAGCCGAGCGTGTGCCGCGTCCAGAAGGGCGAATAGGCCCGCGCCCGGGTGCGCGTGCGCTGCTCGCACGAGGTTCCTGCCCTCGACCGGCCCGGTGCCGGCCGCCAGGGCCCGATAGGCCAGCGCGGACCGCACATGGGACTCGTCGTAGATCCGGTAGCCGGAGGCGGTGCGCGCTGCCGGCGGCAGCACTCCGTCGCGCTCAAGGTTGCGCACCTGCTGGACGGAGCACCCTGCACGTCGCGCGACGTCGACGGTCCTGAGCCGGTGCGAGTTGCGACTTTCCAACAGGTCACCTCGTGTTTTCGGGCCGAAGTCTCCACCACCACTTCAATGGAACGCTAGAGCACATGAGCATCGACGAGATCATCGAGTTCCTTGAGGCCCAGGGCGGAGTACTGACTCACAAACCGGAGCCCGGCGACGGTTCACCCGAGATCGCATGGGGGGACGTGTTCTTCTTCTACGCACCGGACGGCACGGTCCCGAGCACGGCTCAGCCCTTCGCCACCGTCGTGACCAAGGACTACCCCGACGACCGTGGGTCACGTCTGGCCCGGCCCGGCGCCTTCCGCCTGAATGTCAACGCGGGCAGGGCCGCCTTCGCCCGGTGGACAGGGCACGATCCCCAGGAGCCCGCGCCGAGCGACGTCGACCCGAGCCTGCCCGACACGGTGATGGCGCACCCCGTGTACGGGAACCTCGGCTGGCTGGCCGTGGTGAACCCGGGCCCGCGCAGCGAACAGCCGGTCCGCGAGCTTCTGCGCACGGCCCACGACCTCGCCCGCGGGCGTCACCGGCGCCGCGAGGAATCGCGCTCGCGCTGATCGGTGGCCTCTCGCGTGGAATTCCCCACGCCCCGTCCGACACCCGCTGTTACCGTCCCCCGGATGTACTCCCTCCACGAACCCGCCCTGTTCACCCGCCTGCGCGATGCCCAGCGCATCCTTGTCGCCGGCGCCGGCGGCGGCTTCGACGTCTATGCCGGACTTCCCCTGGCGTTCGCGCTGCGCGCCGCGGGCAAGGACGTTCATCTGGCCAACCTCTCGTTCGCCGATCTGGGCGGCCTGGACCTCGACGTCTGGGTGGACCGGGACATCGCCGCTATCCGCCCGGACACCACCGCACGAGGTGACTACTTTCCCGAACGCACCCTGGCGCGGTGGCTCGAACTGCAGGGCCTGCCGTCGACCGTGTACGCCCTCGACCGCACCGGGGTGCAGCCTCTGCGTGCCGCCTACCGGGCGCTGATCGAGCACCTCGGCGGAGTCGACGCCATCGTGCTGGTGGACGGCGGGACCGACATTCTGATGCGCGGCGACGAGCATGGTCTCGGCACTCCCGAGGAGGACATGGCCAGTCTCGCCGCCGTCAACGGGCTGCACGACGTGCCGCACCGGCTCGTGGCCTGCATCGGCTTCGGTGTGGACGCCTACCACGGCATCAACCACGCGCTGGTGCTGGAGAACCTGGCGGCGCTGGAACGCGACGGCGCCGGTCTCGGGGCGTTCTCGGTGCACCGCGACAGCCGCGAGGGCGCCCTCTATCTCGACGCCGTCGCGCACGCGCAGGCGTCCACCCCGGAGTTCCCGAGCATCGTCAACGGTTCCATCGCCGCCGCCGTGGGCGGTGGGTTCGGTGATGTCCGGTTCACCGAGCGCACGAAGGGCGGTGAACTGTTCATCAACCCGCTGATGTCGCTGTACTTCTGCGTGGACGCCGTCGGTCTGGCGCGTCGCAACCTCTATCTCGGCCGGCTGGAGCAGACCTACCTCACCCGTCAGATCAGCTCCGCCATCGAGCGGTTCCGTGACGAGCTGCCGCGCCAGCGGCAGCCTCGCGCCTTCCCGCACTGAGTGTCGGGCAGCGTTTCAGCCGACGGTCATCCGGTCGGGCTCGGTCGCCGGTGCGTCCGTGTCGTGCCGGGGTCCGTGCCGGTGTGCGGATCGGCCCGGGCGTACAGGCCACCAGATGCCGCGGCCGAGGAGGGCGGCCAGTGCGGGCACCAGGGCTATGGACAGGACGAAAGCGGAGAGCAGGATGCCAAGGGCCGTCGCGAAGCCGATCTGCTGGGTCGCCGGGGCCGGGTTGACCGCGAGGCTGCCGAAGGAGCCCGCGAGAACGAGTCCGGCCGTGGCGATGGCCGGTGCGGTGTGCCGTACGGCGCGGGCGACGGCCGCCCGGGCCGGACCCGGCCGCTCCATCTCCTCCCGGATACGGTCGCTGATCAGGATGTTGTAGTCGGTGCCCAGGGCTACGACGAACAGGAACAGGACCAGCGGCAGGGTGAAGCTGACGCCCGGCTTGCCCTGGACGTGCTGGAACACGAGGGCGGAGGCGCCCAGGGTGGCGGCGAATCCGAGTCCGACGGAGATCATGAGGATCACCGGCGCGAGCAGACTGCGCAGCAGCATGAACAGGATCAGGGCGATCAGGGCTGCCGCTACCGGAAACACGATCTTCAGGTCGTGGTCGACGGCATCGGCGACATCCGTGAAGATCGCCGCAGTGCCACCCACATGAGCCTGTGTGCCGTCCGGCGTATGCGCGGTGACGGTGCTGCGGACAGGTCCGGAGACGAGGTCGCGGGCCTTCTGGGACTGCGGATCGACGGTCAGGTACAGGTCGATCCGCGCCGCCGTGCGGTCCTGGGCGAAGGAGGTCCCGCCCACCTTTCCGACGCCCTTGACCTGACCGAGCGCGTGGGACAGTGCCCCGAGCCCGCTGCGGGTGAGGGTCCCGCCGTTGTCGGCGGTGACGTAGACGGTCGTGGGGTCCGAGACCCCGGCGGGCAGCGCGCGGGAGATCTCGGCGGCGGTCGTCGCGGCCGCGGTGTCGCCGGGGGTGCCCGACTGGCCGTAGTCCATCCGCATCCCGACCGTTCCCGCGGCGAGGGCACCAAGGAGGGCCACGGAGGCGAGTACGAGGACCAGCGGGCGTCGTGCGACCAGGGCGCCGAAGCGCCCGGCGGAGCCCTCGTGGGGCGCGCGCTTCAGAGCGCGCGAGGGCCAGAACATCTTGCGCCCGGTGGCCGCGAGCAGGGCCGGCATGAGGGTGAGGCTGGCCAGCAGCATGACCAGGACGGCTATGGCGATGGCCGGGCCGAGTACACGGAACTGTCCGAAGGACGCCACACCGAGCGTGGCGAAGGCGGCGACGATGGTCAGCGCCGCCGAGGTGATCGCGGTGCCCACCCGGCCGGTGACTTCGGCGGCCACGGCGCGGTGGTGCTGTTCGGGTCGTGCCCGCAACTGCTCGCGGAAGCGGAACAGGAGAAACAGGAAGTAGTCGATTCCGATGCCGAGCAGCACGACATTGATCAGTTGCGGGGTGGAGGTGTCGAGCTTGATTCCGGTGAGTGCCGCCGCGCCGACCACGGTGCCGGCGGCCGCGCCGCCGGTGATCACGACCGCGAGCAGGGGCAGGATCGCCGCCAGGACGCTGCGGAAGACCAGCACGTTGAGCAGCAGGATGAGCCCGAAGGTGAGGATGCCGGCGATGGTCGAGGTGGTCTTCTCGGCGTCGGCGGTGTCGACGCTGTCGGCGAGGCCCCCGGTGAATCCGGTGCGCATGCCCAGGTCGGCGAATTCCGTCGTGGCGTCCTTTCGGAGTTCGCGGAAGACGCTCTCGAGTCCGGGATCCGTGGAATTGCCGGTCAGGGCGACGGTCAGCAGCTCGAAGCTCCGGTCGGGTGCCACCATGGCGGGGTTGATCCGAGGGGTCTGCGAGTAGTCCTTCTGCAGGATCGCCGGTCCGTCGTCGGACTTGGGCATGGTGACCCGCCGCCGGCCGAGTTCCTTGGCCTCGGCTCCGATGCGCCGCTGGTCGG
Source organism: Streptomyces sp. SAS_270 (assembly GCF_052543295.1). Classification (NCBI taxonomy): domain Bacteria; kingdom Bacillati; phylum Actinomycetota; class Actinomycetes; order Kitasatosporales; family Streptomycetaceae; genus Streptomyces; species Streptomyces sp. SAS_270. Next base: position 30,745 of record NZ_JBMNDS010000081.1, on the reverse strand, counting down.
CGGCGGTGAGCGGCTTGCCGTCGGACCTGGCCACCAACAGGGTCACGGCGTTGGCGTCGGGCTTGACCCCGAACTTCTCCTCGGCGATCTTCAGGGCGGCGGCCGAGTCGTACTTCGCGGGCAGGAAGTCCCCGGTCTGCGTTTCGGTGACTCGGTAGATGAGGGCCTGGCCCACCATGGTCAGGAAAATCCCCAGGACCGCCCAGACGGCGATCACCTTCCACGGATTTCTGGTCGAGAATCCGGTCAGGGCGCGGATCACGTTGTCCTCCCGCTTTGGTCTTTCGCCGGGGTTTCCCGGCCGGGCTCCAGCTCATCAGCGGGAAAGAGGAGGATCGTCCGAGCGCAGAACGAGAATGGACCCGGGAGCGGGGTCCGCCGTCCGTCGCCGACCAGGACCAGGGTCCTGGTCGCAAGGTCGGTCTCAGGGCCCTGTTCAGGCGGCTGCGCGCTGCCAGAATGGATCAAGAACGATCACTGTCACGGCGTACCGGCGAAGGCCCGGCGTCGAGGAGGACCACCATGCCGACGTACCGCCACCTCGTGCCGCGTGCCCTGGGCGACCGCACGCTGCCGTGGACGCGCGACGACGCGCTCGTCGCCGTCGGGGCGGCCGCCGTGGACCTGCTCGGCTACCTCGTCGGCAGCCAGACCGACGGCATCACGGTCACCGTGCCCGGAGTCGCCCTGGTCGTGGGGACGGCGATGCCGCTGCTCTTCAGACGCCGCGACCCGCTTCTCGCGTTCGCGGCGGTCCTGGTGCTCAGCGGGACGCTGAACCTCACCGTCCAGACGCCGCAGAACTTCGGCGGCGCCGTCGTGGTCGGCCTGTACTCGGTCGCGCGGGCCCGCGGCCTCCTGGTGACCGTGCCGGCAGCGGTGGCGGCAGCGGGCGTACCGCTGCTGGGGCACGCCGCCGGTCCGTACCCGCTGCGCTGGAACATCGTGGGCAATGTGGCGGCGGCCGCGCTCGTCGTCGGCGCCGCCGTCGTGATCAACCGCTGGCAGCAGGACGTGGAGGCCAAGCGCAGGCTGCTGGCCGAACGCGCGGTGGCCGAGGAACGCCGCCGTATCGCCCGGGAGTTGCACGACATCGTCTCCCACCACATCACCACCATGCAGCTGATGGCCGGTGGCGCCCGGGCCAACCTCGCCCATGACACCGACGTGGTCCGCGACGCCCTGGTGACCCTGGAGAACTCCGGACGCATGGCGCTGCGGGAGATGCGGCAACTCCTCGACGTCCTGCGTGCCGACGACGAACCCGACGAGGCACCGCCTGCTCCCCAGCCCGGTGCCGCCGACCTGGACCGCATCGTCGCCGAGTCCTGCCGGGCGGGCCTGCCCACCGAGTTCACCGTGCACGGCCGGGAGCGCCCGCTGCCACCGACCATCGGCCTCACCGTGTTCCGGATCGTGCAGGAGGCCCTCACCAACGCCCGCAAGCACGCCGGCCAGGCACGGGCCCAGGTGCACCTGACGTACGGCCCGGACCGGCTCGTCGTGGCCGTACGGGACGACGGCTCAGGCTCCTCGGCAGGTGCGGGAGGCGGCGGGCCGAACCGCTCGGGCCGGAGCGGATACGGTCTGATCGGCATGCACGAACGCGTCACGCTGCACGGCGGTTCCCTGTCCACCGGTCCACTCGACGGCGGCGGGTTCGAGGTGCGGGCCGGCCTGCCGCTGGCGCCGTACGAGCAATCGCCGCAGGCGGAAGAGGGCGCGGCCGAGGGAGAGGATCTGCCGCGATGAGCGAGCCCGTGGAGACGACCCGTGTACTGATCGCGGACGACCAGCCGCTGGTACGGCGCGGACTGGCCCTGATCCTCGGCCCCGACCCGTCGTTCCAGGTCGTCGGCGAGGCCGACAACGGTGAGCAGGCCGTCGCCCTCGCGCACCGGCTGCGGCCCGATGTCGTCGTGATGGACATCCGCATGCCGGTCCTCGACGGGGTCAGGGCGACGGAGGAACTCGCGCGAGCCCTGCCCGAATGCCGGGTCCTCGCTCTCAGCACCTTCGACATGGACGAGTACGTGGTCGCCGCCCTGCGCGCGGGCGCCTACGGGTTCCTGCCCAAGGACAGCTCTCCCGAGGATCTGGTCGCGGCGATACACACCGTCCGCAGCGGTGAGGCCGCGGTGGCCCCGCGCCTGCTCACCCGGCTGATCTCCGCGTACGTCAGGGCTCCCCGCCCTCCGCAGCGTCCCCCCGTGGACCTGGGCGAACTCACACCCCGCGAGGTCGAGGTGTGGCGGCTCATCGCGACCGGGCTCGACAACAACGAGATCGCCCGGACCCTGGAAATCAGCGTCTCCACGGTGAAGAACTACATCACCAGCATCTTCGGGAAACTCGACGTCCGCGACCGTGCCCAGGCGGTGATCGCCGCGTACGAGTCCGGCCTGGTCGAGGCCGAGCACCGCACGACGGGCGAGAGTACCGCCGGGGACGGCCGAGCACGGTGAGGAAGGTCAGCCGCAGTTGCGGACGTCGTAGACCCAGTACCAAGGCGCGCTGATGTCCTCCTCGTAGGCGCCTCCGTCGTGCCACCCGACATGGCCCTGCTTGTCCTTGAACTGGGAGACCGTGCCCGCGGTCTGGTTGTTGACCCAGGATCCGTCGTTCGACCAGGGGATGGGGTAGTCGTCGCAGACGTACATGTCGATGCGGTCGCCGCGGAAGATCGTGTCCGAGAAGGCGCACATGTACTTGTAGTCGCACCGGTCCCGTCCGGACACGGCGCCGGAGGCCGGGGACGCGGAGAGGTCACGGGCCGCCTTCTCCCCCGGCAGCCGCACTGTGACGGACGACCGGCCGCCCAGGTCGATCCTGTTGGCGGCGACCTGGGTGCCGCCCATCTCGGCGAGGTACCGGTCGACGCGGTTCTGCAGGGTCACGGCCTCGGCGCCAGTGAGACCCGCTGCTCGTGCCTGCGCCGCGAAACCCGGTCCGCCCTCGGCGGCGCCGGCCTGTCCCGAACCCGCCGCGAGAACGACGAACGTCGCCGCCGATGCGGCCAGGGCACGCCCGAGCCGGGCGAATCTCCTCGTGCGACCTTCCACCATGCGCGTTGCCTCTCCTCGTGAGCCGAGCCGGTCACGTCCGGCTGGACCCGATCAGCGTCGGCCGGGCCGATCGGGCGGGCAACACGTTTCGAAGCTGGTGGAAGTGGACGCGGGCCTACGGCGCCTGGTGCCGCTCCTTGGACGCGCGGTGTCTGGTTCTGGCCGAACTGGGAGTATGGAGGCTGCCGCGACGCGGCGGCCTTACAGTTGAGGTCAGGCATCAGTCCGGAGGAGAAGCACCGCTCGTGCACGACGCACCGATCTACGCCCAGCTGATATCCGAACGCGGCGACATCCCGCTGCAGGTTCGCAACGAAGCCCGTCGACTCCAGCGCGAACTCGACTGGGTCCTCAACTGGGGCCCCGCGCCCGGGGGTCTGCTGCCTCAGCAGCCCGCCGCTCCGGCTCCGAGCTCCCCTCAACTGCAACTCGGAGCCGGCACCACCGACTGGTTCGCCTGACGCGGCCCGGCGAGCCTCAACTGCCGTACCGCAGGGGCTTTTCCGCCCCTGCCGCGGCCGTTCAGGCAAGCCGTGCCGACGATGCGGCCTAGTCGATGCCGACGGGTCCGTCGCCCGGCTTCCTCTCGTCGGCGCCCTTGTCCGACTCGGGTGTCCGCAGGTAACCCTGCAGCTCCAGCAGGCCGTTGGTCTTCTCAGGGCGGTTTTCGGAGTTCTGGCCGTCGAGGTTCTGCCGGACCGAGTCCAGGATCGTCAGGCCCTGGGCGACCAGGCCGGCCGCGATCTCCCCGAGGCCGTCCGCACCGTTCAGGACGTTGACGTTGGCGCCGGCGAGTCCGCCCGCGGCCTCCTTCACGATCAGCGGAAGCTGGTCGATCAGCATCCGGTCAAGGGCGACACGGTCGTACGAAGCCGCCGCCTCCGCCTGGATCTTCATCCGCTCGGCCTCGGCGACGGCGAGCAGCTTGATCCGCTCGGCCTCCGCCTCGGCGGGCTTCACGATCTCGGCCACCAGCTCCTGCTGACGCAGCTTGGCCGCGCGCTGGGCCAGTTCGGTCTGAGCGGCGAGCACCTCCTGCTGGGCGTGCGCCTGGGCGAGCGGTCCGGCCTGGGCGGCCTGCGCCTGCGCGCGGTCCACCTCGGCCGAGTACTCCGCCTTCACGATCGCGGTCTGGCGCGCGTACTCGGCCTGGTTGCGCGCCGCCACCTGCTCGGCCTCGACCGACGCCTGGGTGGCCTGCGCCTGGGCGATCTGGGCCTGCCGCTGGATGGCCGCCTTGTGCGGTGCGGACATGGCGTCGATGTAGCCGGTGTCGCCGTCATCGATGGACTGGATCTGCAGCGAGTCCACGATCAGGCCGATCTTGGCCATCTCCATCTTGGACGTGTCCAGGACCTCGGCGGCGAGCTTCTGCCGCTCGGTGACGATCTCCTCGACGGTCATCGAGCCGATGATGGCGCGCAGATGGCCGGCGAAGATGCGGCCGGTCAGCACGGACATCTGGTCCTGGTCGGAGAGGAACCGCTGTCCGGCGTTGATGATGCTCTCGGTGTCGTTGCCGACCTTGAACGCGATCACGGCACGAACGTGCAGTGAGATGCCCTGCTTGGTGACACACGTTTCCGTCACTTCGGACTCGCACATCGACAGGGTGAGAAAGCGGGTCTTGCGGAAGATCGGAAGCACGAACTTTCCGTGCCCCGTCACCACTCGGAACGGCGCGCCCCCCAGTCCCCGCCTGCCTCCCGAGATCAGCATCGCCTCATCGGGGGCGGGAACGCGGTAACCGAACATTCTTCTACTCCTTAGCCGGCGTCGGCGTCGCCGCCCAACGCTTCCAACGGATCGGCCCACTCCATGACATCGACTTCACGACGTCCCCGGGACTCGATCACGAGCACGGTAGCCCCTTTCGGCAGGGGTTCTTGCGACCAGGCGAGGAAGGTCTCGGATCCGCCTCGGACCCGCACCAGGATCTCGCCGGGGCCGGCCGAGCCACGCGTGCCGATGAGAAGCTCCCCTGTGCAGCCGACCACGGCCTCGTCCTGCACCACTACCGGCCGCCTCCCATCGCTCTGGTTTCTCCCTGCCGACCTTAGACCCACGCAGGCCGGAGACCTACGCCCAGGTTGCCTCCACCCCGCAGGACGCGCACGTGGGCCCTTCCGGTTCACCCGGTACGCACTAAGGTGTCGGGATGATCGCTGAAGAGGGCGCGCTGCCCGGTGGGGTGGTGCTGCGGCGGGCCCGGATCGAGGATGCCGGGGCGCTGAGCCGGGCCTACCGCGACAACCGTGAGCATCTGGCGCCGTGGGAGCCCCGGCGCGGCGAGCGGTTCTTCACCGAAGAGGGCCAACACGAGCGGTTGCGGGACCAGTTGAAGGAGTACGAGGGCGGGCGGCTGATGCCGTGGCTGTTCCACCTCGACGGACGCGTCGTCGGCGCGATCACCCTGTCCGGGATCGTGAAGGGGCCCTTCTGCAGCGCCTACCTGGGGTACTGGACGGCCGCGGACCGGCAGGGGCAGGGGCTCGCGGGCGCCGCGGTGCAGATCGTCAGCCGGGTCGCCCGCGAAGAACTGAGCCTGCACCGGATCGAGGCGACCACCCTTCCGGAGAACGCCGCCTCCCAACGGGTGCTGAAACGCTGCGGGTTCGAGCTCATCGGCACCGCGCCCCGCTATCTGCACATCAACGGACAGTGGCGGGACCATCGGCTGTATCAGCGGGTGCTGCACGACGATCCGCCGTACTGAGCTGTACGGCGGGTTCCGGCGCCGTGGCGCGGCGCGCGATGCGGTGGGCGACCGCGCCGGCACCGAGGAAGGCAGCTGCCAGGGCCAGCCAGCCGGGTGCACCCGCGGCCACCACACCGGCGCCGACCAGGGAGGGGCCGATCATGCCCTCGGCGGTCGGACCGAGGCTGAACGCGGCGGCGTAGCTTCCCCGTTCCTCCTCCGGTGACAGCGCGAACTGCAGGCCCCAGCCGCCGGAGGCGTGCCAGATCTCCCCGAGGGTGTGCAGGACGACGGAGGCCACCATCAGGAGCGCGGCGGCGGCCTGGGACGTCCACGAGGCGAGGATCAGGGTGGTGCACATGAGGGCCAGGCTGAGGCCTGCTCGGCGCAGGTGCCGGCCCGCGCCGGGCACGGTCTCGGCGCCCCTGCTGAGCGGGATCTGCAACGTGATGGCGATGACGGTGTTGACGGCGATCAGCAGCGGGGCGATCGCGGGCGGTGCCTGGGTGCGGGTGGCCAGCCACAGCGGCATACCGACGGTCAGGGCGGACAGGTTCAGCTGAAGTATGCCGTTGCAGCAGGTCAGCGCCAGGAACCTGGCATTCTTCAGCGGCGCGAGCGGCGACGGCCCGCGGGTGCGGCGCGAGGCGGGTCCGGCGACGTTGCGGACGGCGGCGATCAGCACGGCGGCAATCAGGAACGACACGCCGTCGCCGAGCAGCAGCACCCGGTAGCCCAGCGTCGTGCCGGTGGCGATCGCGGCGGACGCGAGCAGCGCGCCGACCAGGAACCCGGTGTTCTTGGTCACCTGGACCCGTGCCATGACCCGCATCCGCCGCTCGTCGCCGAACGCCCGTGCCACGTAAGCCTGAAGAGCGGGCATGCCGGCGAACTCGGCGACTCCCAGCAGCATCAGGGCGGTCAGGAACTGCCAGAAGGTGTCCACGAAGGCGAGGGCTGAGCACCACACCGCGCGCCACAGGTGCAGGGCGATCAGGGCGCGGCGTGGCCCGATCCGGTCCACGAGTTGGCCGTTGGGGACGGTCGCGAGCAGTCCGACGATGCCCATCGCCGACAGCCCGGCGCCGATCTGACCACTCGACAGGCCGGTCACCCGTGTGTAGAAGAGGGTGGCGCCGGAGATGAGGAGGCCGCTGCCGGTGGCGTCGACCGCGACGGTGAACAGCAGTCGGCGTTCTTGCGGGTCGGCACCGAAGTCCCGGATCTTCCTGGTCGCTTGTGTCCGCATCGCATGGTGTCCCGTCGGGGTCAGAGGCAGGTCTCGTGTGCCTCGGAGACGCAGGTCGGGCAGAACAGCGCGTCGCCTGCCAGCCGCGCCTGGCAGGCCGCGCAGCGCCGCACCGGCTGTACTCGCTGCACTGGCTGCACGCTGTCGGCGACTGCCTCCGCCGTGTGCTCGGCCTCGCGCAGGGCTCCCGTGCCTGCGGGCGCGTACGAGGTCCCGGGCCACGTCTGCGCCAGTACCGACCGCAGCGTGGTCTCGGCGTCTCGGACCTTGGGGTGGAGGCGGGCGTCCCGGCCCAGGCGCAGCACGGACTCGATCGCGGCCGACGGGATGCCGTCGGTGCGCCATGCGGCCCTGCAGGCGGCCCAGGAACGTTCGAGCCAGTAGATGTCCTCGGCGCGCCGGGCCATGCGCTCGCGCAGAGCCGCGGTGACGGTTCCGTCCGAGAGTGCCGCCTGGAGGACCGCCCGCAAGTGGACGGTGGACACGGTCAGTTCGCCGTGGTCGTCCTCGGGGCTGAGCGCGACGGCGACGTCGGCGTCGGAGGTCAGCGTGCCGAGCCGGAAGAGGGTGTAGATGTCGCCGATGCCGATCATGCCGAGGGGCCACAGGTCGGCGGCCCGCAGTGCGCCCATGCTGGAGCAGCCGACCACCGTCCAGCCCGCGTCGAGGAGATCGCGGCATTCGGTGGGCGTGACGGCCATGGTGGCGCCGAACAGGCCGTCGATGAGGACCACGACGCCCGGTTCGCGCTGTTTGAGGGCGGTGAGGTCGCCGCGGCGCACCGGGGGCCGCAGTTCGACGGCGGCCAGCAGGGCGGGGTCCAGGGGGCGGACGGACGAGGCGCCGTAGACGACGGGCCGGTGCCCGCTAGTGGTGGGCACGGTGGCTCCTGTCGGGCTCGACGATCGAGTCGACCATGCCGGGGATCGCGACGTGGGCCACGGGCAGATCGAGTCCGGCGACGGTCAGATCGGTGTGCAGGACCTGGTCGTAGCCGCCCCGGTGGAGGTGATCGGCGACGTACTCCAGGGTGGCGCGGGTCGATCGCGGGGGCGGTGTCGGCAGGTCGCGGAAGTCGGTGACGCCGTGCGAGCGGGCCTCCAGGGCGCGCAGCACGAAGGCGGTGCGTTGTTTGGCGGGGTCGGCGCGGTAGACGGCCGCGACCCGGTCCAGGTCCTCTCGGCTGCCCTGGATGGCGGTGGCCCGGGCCTGCGCCGCCTCGGTCAGAGCGCGTTGCAGGGCGACGCCCGCGTTGACGTGCGTACCGAATCCGGAGACGGCCAGGTGGGCCTGGTGGGCGTGCGGGTCGGAGAGGAAGACGGCGAAGGTCGGCAGCACGGTGGTGTGGGTCAGGTCGATGACGAGGCTGTCCACTCCGGCACGCGCGTACCGGGCCAGCAGGTCCCGTTCGACGGCTCCGGTGATGGTGTTCTGGTCGACCAGGTGTCCGGGTCCCCCGTGCAGGTACCGCGAGGTGGCGTCGCGTTCCACGACTTCGTAGGCCGCGTGCAGGACCGCCTCGGCGAAGGTGGCGCCGGAGGCGAGTCCGGTGGTGCTGGGCCGCACGGGGCGGGCGCAGCCGGCGGGGGCCGTGTAGGGGAAGAGCACTTCGGCGGCGGGCAGCAGGACGGGGTGTCCGTCCGCGCTGTCGGTGGCCTCGATCCATTCCATCGGCCCGTCGGGCAGCCGGTCCAGGCCGAGGGCGTCGCCGTCGAGGAACTCCCGCCCCTCGCACAGGAGTTGGGCGGTGGTGGCGGTCAGGGTCGGGCGGGCGATCGATCCGCAGTGCCGTTCCAGGGCTTCGAACAGCGCGGAGGCGAGCGCCTCCTGTTTTCCGCTGCCCTTGCCCTGGCAGAGGGTGATCTGGCCGGTCGCCGCATGTGGCCGGGTCACGCTGAAGACGGGGATGCCGAGGATGTCCAGGGGGGTGAGGTCGGCGACGCGGCTGATGCCGATGCGGTTCCTCAGCGGCCAGATCCGCGCGACGGCCTCGTCGACGGGTACCGAACGGTGTGAGGTGCCGCAGGACGACATGACGGGGCCACCGGCGCGCTCACTCAGCCACGACAGGGCCGGACGGGGGCTGGTGCGGGTACGGGTACGGGTACGGGTCGCAGCAGGGCGGGGCGCGAGCGTCTGACGGGAGGTGGTCGGGCTAGCCACGGTCGCCTCCCTGGCCGGGGTTCGGCCGCGCCCGCGGCGCCTCCCGCGTGAGGACCAGCAGGCATCGTGCGCGCAGCGCCGTGAGGAAGGCGAGCGCGTCGTCGAGGGTCGGCCCGCCGTCCTCGACGCAGCCGGGCAGGTACGCGGACAGGGGGCGGCCCGGTGCCGCGCGCGTCAGGGCGGTGAAGCACCAACTCGGCAGCCGTACACCCGACTTGCCTTCCGCTCCCCCGGTGATGCGCAGCGAGCTGCCGTGCGCGTCGTGTTCCTGTACGAGCCGGACATCGGGGCCCAGGGCGATGCAGGAATCGACGGTGAGCGGGGCGTCGGATCCGTCGAGGCGGCGGACCAGGCGGTCGCCGAGGACCATGGCGGCGAGATGGGTGCCCAGGAGCATGTCCAGGGCCTGACGCGGGGTTTCGATCATGGGCTCGCCCCGCCGGTTCAGGGAGGTGTTGACCATGATGGGGAACCCGGTGCGTTCGCCGACCAGGTGCAGCAGGCGGTGGATGCGCGGGTTGGCGTCCCGCGAGACGGTCTGGACACGGGCGGTGCCGTCGACGTGCGTGACGGCGGCGAGCCGGTCGCGGTACTGCTCGCGGACCGGCACCACCCGCAGCATGTGCGGGGCGGGCGCGTCGAGGTCGAAGTACTCGGCGGCCACCTCCTCGGGCACCATCGGCGCGAGCGGCCGGAAGTCCTCCCGGAACTTGATGTGCGAGTTGATGAAGTCCCAGGTGCTGCGCTTGCGGGCGTCGGCGAGCACCGACCGGTTGCCCAGCGCGCGCGGCCCGAATTCGGAGCCGTCCTGGAACCAGCCGACGACGTCCCCGGCGGCGATGCGGCCCGCGAGTTCCTCCAGGTCGAGATCCTCGGTGGTGACCCGGTCGCCGAAAAGGTTGATGGCGGCGGCGTGGTCCTCGCTGGTGTAGGGATGGCCCAGGTAGTCGTTGAACTCGCCCAGTGGGCGCCGCGTGGAGCCGGTGACGCGGAAGTGGGCGGCAGCCGCGGCGCCCAGGGACACCCCCGCGTCGCTGCTGGCCGGGAGCACGAAGAAGTGGTCGGCGCCGCTCTGCCGGGCGATGCGGTCGTTGGCGACACTGTTGAGGGCGACGCCGCCGGCGTAGGCCAGGTTGGGGCAGTCGGGCAGCAGTTTCATGGCGTGGCGCATGCGCTCCACCAGGGCCTGTTCCAGGTCGGCCTGGATGCGGGCGGCGAGGTCGGCGCAGGCCATCGGGTCCTTGCCGGAGCCGGGGGCGCGGTAGTGATCCTTCCAGTCGCCGCGGAAGCGGGGCAGGCCGTCCGGGCCGGGTTCGAGGAGGCTGGGGCCCGCGGCGTCGGCGTTGCCCCAGGGGGCGAGGCCCATGAGTTTGCCGCTGCCCTCCTGCCAGTCGCCGAAGACGTACTGGCTGACGGCCGCGTAGGTCTCGCCGAGGGAGGACGAGCCGACGCGTACGTTGAAGGAGTCCGCGCTCTCCCTGAACAGCAGGCGGTAGCCGTCCTGGTGGAAGTGGTAGACGGAGAACACATGCACCTGCGGCAGCCGCCCCTGGCGCTCCTGGGCGAGGTACTCCTTGAGTTCGGGACCGCTGATCAGCAGGTCGTCGGCGCCGAGCACCGAGCCGCCGGAGCCGTCGCACACGACGACCACGGCCTCGTCGAAGGGCGAGCCCCAGAACGCCGAGAACGCGTGGGCGAGATGGTGCGAGACGTACACCACCCGCTCGTCGTACGGATCGAACAGGTCGAAGCCGTCGGCTGCGGACGGCACGCACAGACCGGTGTAACCGGGCAGCAGCGGTTGCGCGTTGAAGGCGAAGACGTCCACGTCGTCGGCGGCGATCCCGGCCGAGGAGAGACAGTAGTCGGCGGCCGCACGCGAGGAGAGGTATCCGACGCCGTCGTGCTTGCGGCGGGTCACCCGCTCCTGCTGTACGGCCACTTCGGCCCGGCCGTCCTGGAACAGACAGGCCGAGGCGTCGTGGCTGGCCGACAGGCCGAGCACCACGGGGCCGCGACGGCCGGGAGTCTGCGGTGCACCCTCCTGCGGCAGGGCGGCAGGAGTGGCCTCGGCACCCGAGACGGCCACGTACATCGTGGCGCCGGACGGGCAGTCGACACCGACGGTCGGGGCGGGTGACTCGGAGGCGGGCGCGTCGCACACGGCCCATCCGGCGCCGGTCGTGCCGGCGGCGCCGGCGTCGATGCGCAGCGTGGCCGCCGGGGGCAGCCACGGCGCCGTGGCGCCCACGGCGGTCTCGGGCTCCGCGGCCGCCACAGCGGCAACACGTATGGTCCGAGGGGAAGTTGAGAGGTCCAGGCACAGTCGGCCGGGTCCGGCCGGCAGGACCGCGAGCCGGTCGGGGCTCGTGTCGTCCAGATGGTCGAGGAGGGGCGCCTCCAGGAGCCTTCCGCCGGCGGCGGTCGAGGCGAGCAGGGCCGCGCGCAGCATGGGCGAGGCGACCCTGCCGTACTGTGCGCGCAGTGCGCCCAGCAGGGCGGCGGCCAGTCCGGCGGCGATGCCGACGGCGGCCGAGGTGCCCCGCATCGGGCGGACGCCGTGCGCCGTGGACCAGGCGAGGTAGGGGGCGTCGGGGATCAACAGCTGTGGTTTGCGGCCGAGTTGGTCGCTTCCGCAGTACGGGGTCGGTGCGCCGTCGTCGCCTGTGACACCGACGGCGATCACCGAGGTACAGGAGGCGGGAAAGCGCAGCCGGCCCGGTCCGTCGTGACCGGCCGCGGCGATGAACACCGGGGCGTCCGGCTCGCGGGCCACTTCCTCGAAGGCGCGTCGCACACCCAGCCGATCCGCGTCGGCTTCCGGCGCCGACCAGGGCAGGGCCACGATGTCGTAGCCGGCCGTCATCTCCCGCAGGTTCCCGGCGAGTCGGGCGGCCTTGAGTGCGTCCGCGGAGGCGTAGCCGATGTCAGGGCGTCCGGCGATCTGACCGACCAGAGTGGCGACCCGTTCGGTGTGCTCGTCGGCGGGGGCACCGGGCTCGGCGCGGGCGCTGCCGTCGCCGACGACCAGAACGCGTACACCGGCACCGAGCCGCTCACCGAAGGTGCTCTCGCGGCCGAGCCGGTGCCAGGGGTGGATGCCGTCGTCGGCGGGTCCGGCGTCGCGCGGATGTGCGGTCATGATGCCTCCGCGAGCAGGGCCGGGGACGGGACCGGGGCCGCGGGTGCGCGGGTCACGTCCGGAGTCCAGTCGATCTCCGCGAGGAGCTGTTCGATGCGGGCGAAGTCGGTGTCGAGTTGTTCGGCGTCGAGGCCGACGCCGATCTCGTAGGTGACCGCGCGCAGTCGCGGCGAGAGGGACACGGCCTCCTGCATCAGGTCGATGACCTCGGGGGTGACGCTGTGGCTGTGCGTGTCGAGGTAGCGGTTCTCGTACGTCGCGTCGATGTGCCCGCCCGCGACGTGGATCTCCACGACGCGGTCCAGGGGCAGGGACTTGAGCACCTTGTCGAAGGGCTGCCCGGCTGCGACGGCGTAGGAGAAGACATGGGCGACGTCCATGAGGAGGTCGCAGTCGGCGCCGTCCGTGACGCGGTGGAAGAAGTCGCCGAGGCCCATACGGCCGACGGCGAGGGTGCACGAGGGAATTTCCGGGACGAACGGGAAGCGGCTGAGTTCGTGGAGCTTGTTGATGCCGGTCACGACGTGGTCGGCGACTTCGCGTTCGAACAGCGGCGGGGTGAAGTACGGCAGCGGGTAGGGGCCGACCGACCACAGCCCGATGTCCTCGCACGTCCACACCGCGTCGAGGGCCTCGCTGACCGCTTCGAGCCGGGTGAACAGTTCCAGGTTGGGCCCCTCGGGTGCGGCAGGGGCGACACCGGGCAGATGGTGGACCACCGGCAGGTCGCCCGCGCAGGTCTCGACGAAGGTCCGGGCGTCCGTGCCGCTGGGCAGCGAGACGCACGACAGATGGCTGAGCCGGCCCGCGTACCGGGCGCACAGCTCCGGCATGGGCTGCGGGTAGAGGCCGCGGTACTGCCAGTCGAGTCCGAATCCGAGCCGCGCGATAGCGGCCGTGGCGTCACTGTCCATGCTGGCCTTCCCTCAGAGCTCGAGCGCCGCGGCCGAGACTTTGTCGCCGGGGAACGCGGCGACGACGATGTGGTAGCTGCCTCGTTCGCCGAAGCGCGCGTCCGGCAGGGAGAGCGGGAGCCGGCCCCGCTCGTCCACCAGCCGCCAGGCAGAGTGGAAGCCCTCCACCTGAAGGGCGCCGGGGACGGTGGGGGCGGGCAGGTGCCCGGCGTTCCACGGGGAGTCCGCGCCGCGGCTCGCGTCGAGCCCCTCGCCCGGGATTCCGGTGGTGCAGGCGCAGACGTCCGGCGGCGGGGCGATGAGTTCCGGTGCGGAGAACCGGCCTATGAGGCCGAAGAGTTGGAGTACGTCCGCGTGCAGACGGGAGGCGCCTGCGACGGCGCGATGGGCGTACAGGCAGAAGTTCTCGAACAGTGTGCGGCCCTCGCTCTGCCAGAAGGCCTCCGCGTCGGCGTACCCCTCGACCAGGGGCGTGAGGACGTCCTCGCCCAGGCACGCCCACAGGGGCGGGCAGGTGCGCTGGAGATGGCGGGAGAGGTTGCGCAGCCGGGCGGCGCGCTCCACGGCCAGGGCCCGGAAGTCGACGGTCGCGAAGACGGCGGCGGTGGTCGTGTCGAGCGAGGTGCCGTCGTCGAGGGCGTGCAGGACCTGCGCGGCGGCGCTGGAGGAGTACATCAGCCGCAGCATCAGTTCCGTCCGTGCGCGCCGGTCGTCGCGCAGCAGGAGAGCACGCGTCCGGTCCTGAGTTGGCGTACGCAAAACACTGGTCACTGCCCACCCGCCGATTTCGGTGTGAAGAGGTGATGCGCGGTCAGGGCCTCCCCCCGGGGCGGAGATTGCCGCCCCGGGGAGAGAAGGCGCGCCTTCTACTCCTGCCACTCCTTGTTGGAGTTGACGGAGTCGAGGGAGATGTCGTCGTTGCCACCGATCTCGGCGCGCAGCGGGTTCACGAACTCGGCGGCGTACGCCGTCGTGAGGCGGTTGATGACCGCGGAGCGGATCGACTTGTTGCTGTCGATGGCCGCCAGAATGGCATCGATGTTCTCGGGCATGGAAACCTCCACAGACAGGAACGACCGCTGGAAATCCAGCAGTCGGATATCCGAAAACCGGCGCACGTACCGGGGAGTTGCAGCCCTTTTCCGGCTGCTGAACGAGAGCTTCACCCACCGCACGATCAAATGTCAGCCCCCTGCCGTTGGCCTCAACCGGCAGCGGCATGTTCCGTCCACCCGGATGCCTGGCGTTCACCACCGCGGGCTCGGACCCTCGGACCATGTACCTCGTCCACGTACGCGTCGCACTTCCCCGCGCCCTGGTACCGCCCGCCGGCCTCGGCGCCCGCGTCCGCGGCCATGCGGTGGCGGGCGAGCGGGTGGACCATGTGAGCCTTCATACGGCGGCGGACGGCTCGGGCGTGACGGTCGGCGTCTTCGTGACGGCGTCGGCGATGATCGCGGCTGAGCGGGTCGCGCTGGCCGTCGTCGAGCGGACGCTGTCCTGCGAACCGAACCTGACCGGCGCCACCGTCACCAGCTGCTCGGCCGCACTCGTCGACGCGTACTTCGACGACCTGATCGCCGCGGATCCGGTCCCCGGCCCGCGGGCGGAGCCGCACGACGGCGACCGAGCCCCCGGCTGACACCCGTCGCCCTCACTCCTCACCCGCGCACAGCCGCCGACGAGCAGCGCCGTACCCGGCCTCAAGTCGGCCCGCGCACGATACGCACGGCCGGAACCGCCGTCCCGCCGGGCCGGGAACCGCGTGACCGGGCCGGTCGCACCACCGGGCGCGGGGACCGCCGCCCGGCACCCGACTGCCGTCAGGAGGGACCTCACCGTGCTCAGCACGCTGGGACTCGATGCCGCGTCCGTACGCGTCTACCGGACCATGCTGGCCCACCCGCAGACGGACTTCGACGCCCTCCAGGACCACTTGGGGATCTGCGAGGCCGAACTGCGCTCCGCGCTCGACAACTTGAGCAGTCTGGCCCTCGTACGCCGGCATCCCGACGGCATGGAGCGGTTTCGCACGGTGGACCCGCGGGTGGCCGTACAGACCTTGCTCGCCCGTCAGCAGGCCCGGCTCGCGGCCGAGCAGGAGCGCAGCGAACGCACCAAACTGGCCGCCGGTGAGCTGATCGCCGAACTCGGCGCCGCCGACGGACGTCGCCCTGTGGAGCTGGTCGAACGCCTCGACGACGCACAGGAGATACGCGACCGGGCGGGGGCCCTGCTGCATGGCGCGCGCGAGGAGGTGCTGACGCTGTCGCCGGGTGCGTTCGGCGAGGACTGGCAGCGGGCGGCCCGGCTGCTGGAGCGTGAACTCCTGGAGCGGGGCGTGCGGTTGCGGACACTGTGCCTGGACAGCGTGCACAACAGCGGCCCGGACCTCGAGTGTGCGAGGGGACTTGCCGAGTGCGGCGGGCAGGTGCGCACGGCTCCCGCGCTGCCGGTCCGGTTCGTGGTCGTGGACCGGCGGACCGCGCTCGTCCCGGTCGACGGTGAGAGCAGTACGTCGGGTGCGCTGATCCTCACCGGTGGCGGCACGGTGACCGCGCTGTGCGCGCTGTTCGAATGCGTCTGGCGGGGCGCGGTGCCGCTCGGCGGGGGTGCGAGGGAGCGTGATGAGCACGGCCTGACCGCGCAGGCGGCGGAGGCGCTGCGCCTGCTCGGCCAGGGCCTGACCGACGAGGCGATCGCCAAGCGTCTGGGGGTGTCGCCGCGCACCGCCCGGCGGATCTCCGCGGAGCTGCTGGAGGCATTGGGGGCGCGCAGCCGCTTCCAGGCCGGCTGCCGGGCGGTGGCCCGGGGCTGGCTGCCTGCGGAGGAGTAGCCGTGTCCCGCCCCTATCAGGGGCGGCTGGGGGCGGTTAGGGGTTATTGGTGTGGTGTTCCGTCAGCAGACTGGGGCCATGGTGACTGAGGACCGCACGGAAAGTGCCCTGGTGTTTCCGGGGATGGGGCCCGCGCCCTTCTCCGAGGTCGGCAAATTCATGGTGGTCAATCGCTTCGCGCGGAAACTGGCCGCGGAGGCCGACGAGGCGCTCGGCTATTCGCTGTTCGACCGGTTCCGGGAGGCGGAGGGCGACTATTCGGTTTATGCCCAGGTCGCTTTTCTGGTGAACTGTGTGGCGCTGGCGCAGTGGGCCGAGGACGAGTTCGGCTTCGTGCCCGCCTATGTCACCGGGCCGAGTTTCGGCGGAAAGGCCACCGCGATCCACTCCGGGGCGCTGTCGTTCGCGGACGGGGTTCGGGTCACCGAACGGTTCGCGCACTGTCTGGACGCGTTCTTCGCGGAGGACTACGCCGAGCAGGTCGCCACGCAGTCGTTCGCCCGGACGCCGCGGGCCACGCTGGACGGAGTGCTCGCCGAACTCACCGAGCAGGGCGAGTGGTTCGACATCACGTGCGTGGTGGACGAGGACTTCGCGATGGTCACCCTGCGCAAGGCGAAGCTGGAGTGGCTGCAGGAGCGACTGCGCGCGCTCGGCGGGCTTCCGCTGTATGTGATGGAACCCCCCATGCACTCCGCCGCGTTCGGAGCGCTGCGCGAGCGGGCCGCGGCCGAGGTGCTGGACGGCGTGGAGTTCGCCGACCCGCATCTGCCGGTCGTCTCCGACCAGGACGGTTCGCTGCTCACCACCGGCGCGGAGATCCGCGATCTGCTGCTCGACTGCTGTGTCCGCGCGGTCGACTGGCCGGGGGCGCTCGCCTCGCTGCGCGACAAGGGCGTGGGCACGCTCTATGTCGCCGGGCAGGACGCGCTGTTCGGGCGGGTGGGCGTGGCGTCGAAGAACTTCAAGGTCGTACCGGCCAGTCCCCGCCTCGCCCTCAGGCCCCGGCGCAGGCCCGCGCGCGTCCTCGCCGCCTGAGCCCACCGCGACCGAGATCGTCGTTTCGTGCCGTGACGGAGGAAGCATGACCGAGCAGCAGCAACAGGCCCTCTACCAGCGCTTCCTGCGCGGACTCGCACTGTCGCCCGACCGCCCGGCGCTGCGCATCGGCGCCGAGAGCGTGACCTACCGGGCGCTGCACGAACAGGCGCTGACGTGGGCGGGTTCGCTGGGCAGCGCGAAGGTGGTCGGCGTCCTGGCGGGCAAGACTGTGACGGCGTACGCCGGCATCCTCGGCGGTCTGTACGCGGGTGCCACGGTCGTGCCGCTGCACCCCGACTTCCCCGTCGCCCGCACCCGGCGGATGCTCGAACTCTCCGGCGCCGCCGCCCTGATCGCCGACGACCGGGGACGCGCCGCGCTCCCCCGGATGTACGACGACGGTGCGGGCATCCCGGTCACCGAGCCGGACCCGTCGCTCGCCCTGGCCCGGCCGCGCCCGGTGGAACCCGCCGACGTGGCGTACATGCTGTTCACCTCCGGCTCGACGGGACGCCCCAAGGGGGTGCCCATCAGTCACGGCAGCACGCATCACTACTTCCAACTCCTCGACAGCCGCTACGACTTCACGCCGGACGACGTCTTCTCGCAGACGTTCGACCTGAACTTCGACTGTGCGATGTTCGACCTGTTCTGCGCCTGGGGCTCGGGCGCCACCGTCGACGTCACCCCGCAGACCGCCTACCTGGACCTGCCCGCGCACATCCGCGAGCACGGCGTGAGCGTCTGGTTCGCCACGCCGAGCGCCATCTCCCTCGTACGCCGCATGGGCGGGCTGGACGCCGGGGCGCTCGCCGGGCTGCGCTGGAGCTTCTTCGCCGGGGAGGCCCTGCACGCGCACGATGCCGTGGACTGGCAGGCGGCCGCGCCCGCATCGACGCTGGAGAACATCTACGGGCCCACCGAACTCACCGTCACCATCACCGGACACCGCTGGAACCCCGACACCTCGCCCGGCCGTTGTGTCAACGGCCTGGTCCCGATCGGCACCGTGCACGACGGCCACGACCACGTACTCGTCGACGAGAACGACCGGGAGACCCCCGTTGAGGGCGAACTCCTCATCACCGGGCCGCAGATGGCCACCGGCTACCTCGACCCCGAGGACGACCAGGGCAGGTTCGTGGAGCGCGAGGGCCGCGTCTGGTACCGCACCGGGGACCGGGTACGCCGCCTGGCCGACGGCGAGCTGGTCTACCTCGGCCGCCTCGACTCCCAGGTGCAGGTGCAGGGTTGGCGGGTGGAGCTCGCCGAGATCGACCACGCGCTGCGTGCCTGCGACGGCGTGCAGGACGTGGTCACCGTGGCCACCTCGGGGGAATCCGGTACGGAGATCGTCGTGTACTACACCGGCGAGGTCCGTCCCGCGGCCCGGTTCGCGCGGGCGCTGCGCGAGGTGCTGCCCAAGGGAATGCTGCCGCGACGCTTCGAGCACGTGACGGAGTTCCCGCTGAACTCCAACCGGAAGGTCGACCGCAAGGAACTCGCCCGCCGGGCAGGCGAGTTGCTTGTGCGTCCGGCGCGGTCGGCCGCCCAGGCCGCGGCGGGGACCGGGATCGCGGGCGGCTGACCTTCATGGGGCAGCCGACGCTCTGGGCCGTCAGCGATCTGCACGCCGCCTTCTCGGAGAACCGCCAGGTCGTCAGTGAACTGCGCCCGCAGTCGGACGCCGACTGGCTGATCGTCGCCGGGGACGTGGCCGAGAAGGCCGCCGACATCGAGTGGGTGCTCGATCTGCTCAGCCGCCGCTACGCGAAGGTGCTGTGGACCCCGGGCAACCACGATCTGTGGACGCACCGCGAGGACACCCTGCGGCTGCGCGGCCTGGAGCGTTACGAGTACCTGGTGGGGGTGTGCCGCAGCTTCGGCGTGTCCACCCCCGAGGACCCCTACCCGGTGTGGACCGGCCCGGGCGGCCCCGCGGCGGTGGCCCCGCTGTTCCTGCTGTACGACTACAGCTTTCGCGTCGAGGAGGCCCACACCAAGCAGCAGGCACTGGACCGGGCCTACGAATCGGGGGTGGTGTGCGCCGATGAGTTCATGCTGCACCCGGACCCGTACCCGAGCCGCGAGGAGTGGTGCTGGGCACGGGTCGAGGAGACCGAGAAACGGCTCCTGGAATGCCCTCCCGGCCTGCCGCTCGTCCTCGTCAACCACTACCCGCTCGTCCGCCAGCCGACCCGCATCCTGCACTACCAGGAGTTCGCCCTGTGGTGCGGCACCCAACTTACCGCCGACTGGCATCTGCGCTTCCCGGTCCGCACCATGGTCTACGGCCATCTGCACATCCCCCGGACCACCTGGTACGACGGGGTGCGCTTCGAGGAGGTGTCGGTGGGCTATCCGCGCGAGTGGAAGCGCCCGGGGCACCCGCGGATCGGCCCACGCCAGATCCTGCCCGAACCGCCCGCTTCCTGAGCGGCGATCCTTCCTACGCCGCCACAGCGGCCCGCTCCCGAGCGGCGCGCACCGCGGCGGACAGACTCGCGATGTCGTACGCGCCGTGATGCCTGCGCCCGTTGACGAAGAAGGTGGGCGTTCCCGCCACGATGCTGAGGTCCGCCGATTCGACGTCCTCGGCGACGCGCGCCGCACCCGCGTGGGCGCGCAGATCCCGCTCGAAGCGCTGCGCGTCCAGCCCGAGGTCTGCGGCGTATCCGCGCAGGTGGTCGGCGCGCAGGGCGCCCTGATGGCTGATGAGCAGGTCGTGCATGTCCCAGTAGCGTCCCTGCAGCGCAGCCGCTTCGGCCGCCTCGGCGGCGAACTGTGCGTGCACGTGGACGTCCGGCAGCGGGAGGTGGCGCCATACGTAGCGCACGTCCCCGAAGTCGCCGAGCAGCTCACGGACCACGGACTCCGCCTGTCCGCAGTAGGGGCATTCGTAGTCGCCGTACTCCACGACAGTGACGGCCGCGTGCCGGGGTCCTCGGATGTGATCGCGGTCGGGATCGACGGGCACGGCGAGGTCCACGATCGTCTCCGCCTTCCCGAGCAGCGCCCGCAGTTGCACGCCGCGCGGCAGCGCCCTGAGCACAGTGGTGACGAGCAGACTTACGGCGAAGGAGCAGATCACGGCGCTCAGGATGCCGATCTTGGCGTCGTCGAGCCGGGCGCCGTCGAAGGCGAGGGTGGCAATGAGCAGGGAGACCGTGAAGCCGACCCCGGCGAGGGTTCCTCCCGTGGTGACGGCTCCCCAGCCGACCGGGATCCGGATGCGGCCGCGGCTCGCGGCGGTGGCCAGCAGCGAGGCCGCGACGATGCCGAGCGGTTTGCCCACCACGTATCCGAAGAGGATGCCCAGGGTGATGGGTGAGGTGAACGCGCGTCCCAGTTGGTCGGCGTCGACCGCGATCCCGGCGTTGGCCAGCGCGAAGAGCGGTACGACGGCATAGCTCACCCAGGGGTGGTACATGCGCTGGAGCCGCTCGTTCGGGGAGATTGCCGAGGCGAGGCCGGCGCGCACGGAGCGTTCCAGCTCGGGTGTGGGCTGCTCGCGGAACAGCCGGAACAGACCACTGGCGCGTTCCAGGTCGGAGCGCGCCGCCGGGTACGCGTACGTCAGCATTCCCATGGCCAGACCGATGACCACCGGGTCCACGCCCGATTCGAGCAGGGCGACCCAGGTGATCAGTGCCGGTACCGCGTACGCGGCGCCTCGGCGGACGTCGAGGCGGCGCAGGAGCAGGATGACGGCGAAGGTGCCGATGGCGACGAGGAGCGCCGGCACGCTGATGTCGTCGCTGTAGGCGACGGCGATGACGCCGAGGGCCAGGAAGTCGTCGACCACGGTGAGGGTGAGGATGAAGACCCGCAGTCCGGGCGGCATACGGCGTCCGACGACGGCCAGCATGCCGAGGGCGAAGGCGGTGTCGGTGGACATCGCCGCGCCCCACCCGTGCGTCGTGCCGTGGCCCGCGTTGATCGCGAGGTAGATGCCGATCGGTACGAGCATGCCGCTGACGCCTGCCGCGAGGGGCAGGGCGAGCCGCTTTCGGTCGCGCAGTTCGCCCATGTCGAACTCGCGCCGCGCCTCCAGTCCGATGACGAAGAAGAAGAACGTCATCAGGCCGCTGTTCACCCACTCGCGCAGGTGCAGCGAGACGCCGTGGGAGCCGATCCGGACGGACAGATGCGTCTGCCAGAACGATTCGTAGGACGAGGGCGCGGCGTTCGCCCACACGAGCGCGGCCAGCGTCGCCGTCACCAGGACGGCGGCGCTTCCGGTCTCGGTCCGCAGGAAGTCGCGCAGCGGCGAGTGCGCGCCGGTGCCGCATGCGCTCTGCCCCGTGTAGTCGCCCGTGTGGTCGGTGGCCTCGAAGGACATCTTCAGGCGCTCACTCGAAACAGGACGACATCGAAACGCAGCTCGACCGCGCCGTCGCTTCGGAGCCCGGCGAAGGCCTTCTCCCAGTCGGTCAGCGGCTGCGTCAGGACGGTGCTCACTCTCCACCTCGCGTCGTGGCTCAAAGTGTCGGACGTTCACAGCGGCCACGCCAGTCGGATGGGCTTGTGCTGCTGTCGCGGCAACACCACTCGCCTGGCCATTCATTCCTTGCGCGGTAGACGCGGGGCTGCTCGGCGTCGATGGGGTGGCCGGCAGCGGCGACGGTGCGCATGGTGGCGCCGGGCAGGATGTCGGCGGCGCGGGTCCGCGGTGGTGAGCTGATTGGAGTAGAGGCCGGGCAAAGAGCCCGGGATGTCCTTCAAGGGGCGGCCGGGATGTCAGGTCGCCGCCGGGACCGCGATCGCCGGCAGCTCGGTGAAGACCGGATCCGGCTCGGCGTGGCGCCCCAGGACGCTCCGAGCAGCACCACCCGAGCGGCGCCGATCCGATGCCGTACGGCCTCCAGGTCGGCGATCTGCCGGGCAACGGCGTAGCCGCTCGGGTCGGCGAGCCGACCGGAACGGCCGGAGCCCGATCAGAGGGACCTCACCCAGGCCGCCGTGTCGTCGGGGTGGCGGAAGTGAAGGGTGACGAGGGGGTTGAAGCGGGGGTCGACGGTGCGTCGGCCGACTTCGCGGCGGCGTCCCGCGTGTTGCGACCAGGACCACCGGACCGGGTGCTCGCGGCTCAGCCAGCCCCGCCAGGTCTCCCGGTTGCCGCCGAAGATGACCTCGCGGGTGACGGTGCGCCGCACGGACCGTCGTAGCACTCGGGGCATCACGACGCGCTTGGCGTAGTCCAGCCAGATCACGGTGTCGGCCCGCTCCCACATAAGGTCACGGACTTCCGGAGAGCCGATCGAGTCGATGACCCAGTGAGGTCCGGCGACCAGCTGAGACACGTCCTTGGCCAGCTGTTGGTTCACGGCCCAGTCGGGGCCGCTGAAGTACAGCGCGTCCATCTCGTGGTAGGCCAGCCCGAGTCGACCGCTCAGGGTACGGGCGAGTGTGGATTTGCCCGCGCCGGTGGCACCCACCACCAAGATCCGTTTCATCACGAACCGGCCGAGGGACGACGCACTTCAGCGGGGCGGGAAACGGCTTCCTCGGGCCGATCCGACCTCAACGCGGTGCACGGATCTGCACGGTTCACCTGCATCGCCCCTCCGTCCCGTCGGTCTGTCGCTCCTGCACATGATGGCGTGGCGCCAGGAGGACTCGCCGGTTCTCCGGCGAGGTGAGGGCTCTGGTGCCGGCTTTTGCCCTGTCCCCCGGCACTCGCCGCTTCTCCCCAGGCCGAGCGCCGCGCGTCAGCGGCCCGTTCCGCCCGGTACGAGCAACTCCTGATGCCGGGAGGCCGCCAGGCGCGGCAGGACGAGGACCCAGAACTCCGCCACGTACTCCTGGGAGACCCAGTTCCGGTCCCAGGCGCCGAGCGTCTCGAAGCCGACGGTGGCGGCCACGATCGCCGCCGTGGCGCCCTCCGGCGACACCTCCTCGGCCAACTCCCCCTCTCTCTGGGCCTGGAGGAGCAGTTCATGGACCCAGGTCCGCCACCACTGCCGCAGTCCGGCCCCGTTCTTGCGCGACGGGTCACCGCTCAGCTTGAACCCCGCCCTGATCACGGCGTCGGCGGTGACGGCCAGCAGCAGTTCGTGTGTCACGTTCACCAGCGCCTGAAGCGACGTGTCCGCCGAGGACCGGAAGCGCATCGCCAGGGACTCGACGGAGCCCACGGCCGCCGTTTCCACCTCACGGGCCAGAGCGTCCTTGCTGGGGAAGTGAAAGTGGAGAGCACCGGCGCTCACGCCCGCACGCTTACTGATCGCAGGCAGTGAGGCGACGGCATACCCGTCTTCCGCGAAGACCTCGGCCGCCGCGTCGATGAGGGCCTGCCGCGTACGCGCCGCCCGAACCTGCTTGACCATCACGCCTCTCCTTTGGAGCTCGCGGGGAGAACCGGGACCACCGCATCCGCCTCCCCCGAGGCGTGGGAGCGTTCTGTACCACCGGGCATCAAACCGCGTGCTTGGTATGTTAATTCGGCGTACAACATTCCACATCCTCGAGTACTTGTCCAGGGCGGCATCCGGCCTGCTCGGCGCCGTTCCACGGGGCGAACACCGACCCCGTCTGTACGCCATTTCTGGCCCCGGTGCCGCCCAACCGACTGATGCAACCCCTCCTTCCTACGCCACAAACCTTCCGCATGGTTCGTGAATGTTGGATGAAGTGACACCAGTCATTCCGCGTTACGGTCGTTCACGGTGCTCGGGAACGGCTTGAGCGCAGATCGCGAGCGCCTCCCGACAACGCAGAACTCCGCCGGCCCGACCGGGCTGGCGGAGTTCAGTCCTCGAGGCTGCTCCCGTACGTCAGCGAACGGCGGGGCGGAGCACGGCTGGAAGTGACCGGTAACTGTTCACCACGAAGGTCGGCAACGGCTCGAGCTCCTTCGGAGCGCAGCCGAGTGCCAGGTCCGGGAACCGGTCGAACAGCGCCGCAAGGGCGACCTCGGCTTCCACCCAGGCGAGCGGAGCCCCCACACAGCGATGCGGCCCGTGCCCGAATCCCAGGGTGTCACGGTCCGTACGCAACAGGTCGAACCGCGCGGCATCCTCTCCGTACCGCTCAGGTTCCAGGCCGCCGGCGGCGAAGGAGACGATGATGGGGTCGCCCTTTTTGATCCTGACGCCGTCCAGGTCGATGTCCTCCACCGCGAACCTGATCGGGCAGTAAGCCCCTGGCGTGTGGGCTCTCATGGTCTCGGCGACCACGTCCGACCAGCTGGCGCGGCCGGCCCTCACATGCTCCAGCTGTTCGGGGTGCTGGAGCAGCGCGCCGACAGCGTTGGTGATCAGAGCGGTCGTCAGGTCCTGCCCACCGGCGATCATCAGGAACAGCGTGCCGAGCAGTTCGTGCTCGCTGAGGCGGTCGCCACCCTGGTCGCGTACCTCGATCAGCGAGGAGGTGAGGTCGTCACCGGGCTCGTTCCGCTTTGTGGCCACCAGCGCGGCCAGCAGCTCGAAGGCCTTGATCCGGGCCGCCTCGATTCCCTCGGCGGAGACCGTGGTGCTGAACACGGTGCTCAGCGCGAGGCACAGCTCCTCCGTCGCGGCCCCCTGGGGTACACCGAACAGTTCACAGATCACGCGCATGGGCAGCAGTTCGGCGAACGAGGCACGCACGTCGACGGGGGCGCCTGCCGGGAGGGCGGCCAGTCCGTCGAGCAGTTCGGCGGAGATCTCCTCGACGCGCGGGCGCAGCGCTTCGGAGCGCCGTGCCGTGAAGGCCCCCGCGACCATGCGGCGGAGCCGGGTGTGCCGCTCCCCGTAGGCGAACAGCATGTTCTCGTTCACCACCCAGGGGTAGAGCGGCCACTCCTCCGTTATCTTCCCCTCGATGAACGAGGGCCAGTGCTGCCGGGCATCTTTGGACACCCGCGGGTCGGTCAGCAGGCGTTCGACGTACTCCTGCTGGACGACAGCCCACGCGATGACCCCACCGGGCAGCTCCACCTCGACCGCGGGGCCCTGAGCCCGCAGCATCGCGGCCTCGCCGGCGAGGTCCCGCCCTGACACGTCCAGGGCGTAGGGGCAGGCAGACGTTTCCATCGGTGCACTCCCTGGGTTGATCTGACGTTGCGTTGCTTGCGCTGTGCTTTCGCCGTGCCCATGGGAGAGGTCGGGGCCCTCCCGCCTCCGATGCGCTACCGATGCGTCACCGGAGGATCCAACCGTTCAGCCGGCCGCGGTCAACTCCGCGTCCTCCTGCAGCTTCATGGCCGCTTCGTACACCCGCATCCCACGGTCCGGGTTCATGTCCAGACGGACGAGCACCGCCGGGACCGCAACGCTCGCCATGAGGTGCTGCTCAAGCTGCGCCAGCCGGTCCATCAGGTCCTCATGCCCGGTCATGATCTTGGAAAGTACTTGGACGCCGGTGAACGCACCGACGAACAACTTCGCCGCGGCCACCACGTCGACCTGGGGAAGCAACTCCCCGTTCTCCTTCGCCCGGGTGAGCGTGCCGGCATTGTGGTCGATCCACGCATTCATCGGAACCCTGCGGTCCAGACCGTCCTGCGGGGCGCCCTGATCCACCGTCAGCCGCACACTGCCCTGCACCATGGGGTCGCCGGAAGTCAGCAGGTAAGCGAGCAGGAATGCCTCGTCCAGCCCCTGCTGGAGCGCCAGCTCCTGCGCGGGGATAGCCGGGACGGAGGAGAGCTGGTTGGCCAGGACGGCCTGGGCCAGCTCTTCCTTGGAGGCGAAGTGGAAGTAGAGGGCCCCCTTGGTCACATTGGCCCGCTGGAGGATCTCGGAGATGGTCGCCGCCTCGTACCCGACCTCGGCGAACACCGTGGCGGCAGCGGACAGGATCGCTCGTCGGGTCCTGATGGCTCGTTCCTGAACCGCCATGGCCCACCTCCGCACTAGGTCTCACCCGCCGACCGACCAGGGAAAAGAAACCGGCAGGTTCGTATCTTGCCATTGGGCGAGCCAGGCGATCAAGAGCACGAAACGAGATCACGCCACCCCGGCACGGCTCGCATGCGGATGAGGCGTACCCCCGTAGGGCACACAATAAAACCACTCAGGCGGTTTTTCAATCCCCCTGTCACCCCGCCCGGCAAGTGGAATACCCCACCCTCAAGTGCGATTGGGGCATTCCGCTGCCCACTTGGGACACGAAGGGCTCAAGCCGGAGACGCTTCCAGGTCGCGATTTACCAAAATTTGGTTTGATAAGAAAACCGGTAGGTCCGTATCTTCTGGGCTCTGCGCATCTCATCCTTCAGGATCAGAGACACGGGGAGAGGGTCATGACCCTTCTGACGTCGCACGCAAAGCCCCCCAACCTGGCAGGACTGCCGGAGTACGCCTCCGGTCACCCCTTCCAGGACAGCTTGTCCGAGACCGAAAGCCTCACCCTTGCCCGCATGGGCACCGTTGACGTGACCACGGGCGAGCTCACGCATCTTCTGTTCGACCGCGGTGATCGACGCCGCATCCACGGTCCCTGGCGCGACCTCATATCGAGCGAAACGTTCCGTCACCGACCCGGGCTGTCTCCCGACGAGCGCATGGCCCTTTCCTACGACTGGCTGCGTCTCGTCAACGACACCGTCGACCGCCCCGAAGACCTGGTACAGGACCCGAGCCGGCTGGCGAGCCTGCACGAATGGACCGCGATCGTGGACGGCGGCGGAGGGCTGTGCACGGTCGCGAGCATCCACTACAACCTGTTCCTGGGCAGCCTCCTCGACCATGAGGGTGGCGGGCGACGCGACCTGTCCGACTTCACCTCCATGCGGCGCACGGGCACCTTTCTGTGCACCGAGCTGGAGCACGGGAACGACGCCGCGGCACTGCAGACCACCGCCGAACTCGACCCGCGGACAGGCGGGTTCATCCTCCACACGCCGCACATCGGCGCACAGAAGTTCATGCCGAACACCAGCACCACGGGCGGCCCCAAGACCGCCGTGGTGGCCGCACGGCTCATGATCGACGGCAAGGATCAGGGGGTCTTCCTGTTCCTGACTCCGTTGAGCGACGAGGCAGGCCTCCTGCCGGGCGTGACGGTCCGCCGACTGCCGTTGCGCACCGGTGCTCCGGTGGACCACTGCCTCACCGCGTTCGACCACGTCGTGCTGCCGCGCGAGGCCCTGCTCGAAGCGGACCACGGACATCTCAGCATCGACGGGACCCTCACCAGCAGCCGGGGCAACAGGCGCAAGCGGTTCCTGCAGTCGATCAATCGGGTCACCGCCGGGAAGCTCTGCATGAGTGGTGCGGCCGTCGGGGCGTCCCGAGCCGCCCTGGCCATCGCCGTACGCCATGCGCACCTCAGGCACATCAGCGGTCCCAAGAACGGTGAGCGCATCCTGGTGAACGCGCACCGGAGCCATCACGGCAGGCTGCTCGACTCGCTCTCCACGGCGTACGCCATGACGTTCCTGCACCGTTCGGTGGTGTCCCGGTGGGCGCGGCACACTCCCGAGGACAGGACGGACGTCGAGCGTCTGGTCGCCATCGCGAAGGGCTGGATCACCTGGCAGGCACGCTCCATCACGGTCGAGTGCCGCGAACGGTGCGGGGCCCAGGGGCTGTTCCCCGTGAACGGCCTGGCCGACTACCCGCAGTACGTCGAGGGGACCATCACGGCGGAGGGCGACAACCTCGTCATCTGGGTGAAGGCCGCCGCCGAGATGCTCTTCGGCCACCGGACCGACGAGGAGATGCACGAAACACCCCCCGACCAACGCGTTCTGACGGACCCCCACTTTCTGCGTGGCCTCCTCTCCCACGTCGAGGCGATCTGGCAGACCCGGGCCCGCAAGAGCCTCCGTCAGGGGCCCGCGGGTGATCCGATCGCCCGCTGGAACGCCGCGTCCTCCTCCGCCCTGGAGATGGTCTCGGTCCATGCCCGGCTGCAGGCCGCCGACGCGTTCCTCGAAGCGGCCGCGAACGCGGTGGGGCCGCAGGCGCGCGCCCTGCTCGACCGGCTCTGCCTGCTCTTCCTCCTCAAGCAACTCGGGCCACACACCGGCGACCTGCTGGCCGACGGCCACATCACCGTGGAGCATGTGCGCGCTCTGCCGCACACCGTTGACAAGGTTGTCGAGAGCCTCGCTCCGCACATGATGACGCTCGTCGACGCGTTCGACCTCCCGGCCGAGTTCCTGGACGCGGTGCCCATCGCGAACCGCGGCTGCCCTTCGCTCGTCGACTAGCTGCTCCGCCCTGACGGCGCGAGGCGCGGGAGCCGATGAGTGCATCGGCCGCCGACCGCCTGATGGTTACGCACACCGGACCGCGCGGGAGCGGTCCCGTCCCCAGTCTTCAGCTCAAAGGCCTGAGTCTTCGGTCTTCCGGTGCCCTTGTGGGGCTTGTCCTGTACAGGCCCCACAAGGCTTGACCGGAGATGCGCTCGCGTGGGAACCCTTCGCCGGTACCCGCCGTCGCGCCGAGGGGCTGCCGTCCTGGCAGGTCGGCAGCCCCTCAGTCATGCGTCGCGCCGTACGTCACTCGTCGATGGCCGCGCCGAACCGGGCACCGCTGCCCGAGGCGCCGAGCGCGCCGCCGCCGTAGGTCCACGAACCGTCGGCGACGAGTCCCCTCGTGCTGGCCGGCAGCACCCAGACGACGCCGTCGCTGTAGTTCTCGGAAGGGGCGGCCGCCACCAGGTCGAAGAGGCCGTTCGCGTCGGTGTCGGCGAGCCGTACCTGGGCGCCCCACTCGTCGTCCGTCTCGGCCGTGCCGGGGACGTCGGGGCTGTTCTGGTCGAAGGACTGCGCGCCGGTGGTGGTCAGTCCGGCGGACGAGCCGCGCAGCACCCACACCGCGCCCGCGTCCCGCACGGTGCCCACGTCCTCCCCGGGCGCTCCGACGGCCAGGTCGGCGTAGCCGTCACCGTTGACGTCGGCGACGGACAGGTCGGCGCCCCACGCGTCGCCGTGCTCGCCGGCACCGGGCACGCCCGAGGTGTTCTGATGCCACCACTGCGGGCCGTTGCCCGGACCCTCGTAGTCCGCGGGCCCTTCCGGGCTTCCGTAGTACACGGCGACGAGTCCGCCGGTCATGCCCTCCGCCTCGGCGTCCTGGCTGCTCGACTGTCCGACGACGAGGTCGTCGTAACCGTCCTTGTTCAGGTCGCCCGAGGCGGAGGACACGCCACCACGCAGGTCGCGCACGTGCGTCAGACCGTGGGCGCCGCCCGAGAAGACCGTGGACCAGCCCTGCGCGTAGTCGGCGTCGGGGGTGTATCCGGAGATGACGAGGTCGGCGTAGCCGTTCTTGTCGTAGTCGCCCGTCGTCAGGTAGGCGGGATTGATGACGCGGTCCGCCGGGTGGCCGGTCGTGTCGATGCCGGCCGTCCGCCGCAGCACACCCTGGTCGTAGGTGTACACCTGGGCACCCGACTGGTCGAGTACGGCGATCTCGTCACCGTACGTCGCCCCCGTGAACCGCGCCGCGGTGACGGCCTGCCCGAACCGGGCCCCTGCGGTGCGGTGGGCCGACGAGAAGGACGCGCTGCGCTGGGCCTTCAGCCCTGTCTTGGAGCCGTAGAGGACGGTCACGTGCCCGGCGTTCTCGGTGGAGCCCACATCCTCGCCGGGGGCACCGATGACCGCGTCGTCGAAACCGTCACCGTCGAGGTCGCCCGTGGCCACGGCCGCGCCGAAGGAGTCGTAGGCCTCCGAGGTTCCGGGCACACCGGCGGTGGACTGGCTGAAGACGGCCGTACGGGCCCCGGGAACGCTGGCGTTGGTCCCCATACCGTTCGCCGCGCCGTACTGCACCGTGACGTAACCGGCGCCCTTCTTGCCGGCGACGGTGCCGTCCGGCGCGCCGATCAGGACGTCGTTGTAGCCGTCGCCGTCGAAGTCGCTGTTGCGGTCGTCGGCGCGTGTACCGCCCGGAACGCCCGCCTGGGCTGCCGGCGCGGCGATGATGCCCGCACCCGCCAGCAGCAGGAACGATGCGGCGGCCACGGCCGATGCGGCGCCGCGCCGGGAACGAGTGGCGCGCGTGGCACCGCGGAGCGCGTCGGTCGAGTCGGGCGTGTGCGACGTGCTGGTCATGGTCTGCTCCCCGTTGGTCATGCGGTCGATGTATTCGTTCGGGAGGGAACAGGCTTCTCAACGGATCTGGTCACAAGCGCCTGCCCCCTCCTCACGCCCGGTTCGACACGAGACACCGCAGAAGAGTTGTGGCGCTCCAGAGGGCCGTGACACGCCGGTGACAGATGTTGCGCAACAGGAACATCGATCCGCCCACGACAGGACCTCCGCACACGCTGTCACACATCCCCCTCTGGATACGTCAACGAGATGGCGCCCCGAACAGGGGGCCAGGACATGGACATTCCCAGACACGGAGATGACGACATGACTGTTCTTATGGTGCGCTCCACCGTGAAGCCCGAGTTCACCGCCGAGTTGGAGGACGCGCTCCGGAAGATGTTCACGGCCATCGAGAACGCCGGTCCCGCAGGCGTGCGTTACGCCTCCTACCGGCTGCCCGACGGCGTCACGTACGTGGCGCAGCTCGAACTCGCGGACGGCGTCGAGAATCCGCTGCCCGCCATCCAGGAGTTCCGCGACTTCCAGGCGAGCCTGAAGGACTGGCTGACCGGGCCGCCGACGGTCGAGCACTTCGAGGTCAGGGGCTCCTACTCGGCCTGACCCGGAGGAAGGGCCTGGGCCGGACGCCGCGGCGCGCGGCGTCC
>NZ_JBMNDS010000080.1:0-47308 GCF_052543295.1 Streptomyces sp. SAS_270 | reverse complement strand
CCGCACCCACAGTGCGGGCCCCGCCCGGCTTTCCGCATGACCGTGCACGCCTCACCCGGCTTTCCGCATGACCGGGCGCGTCTCACCGGCCTTCCGCATGACCGTGCGCGAAGCCCGGTCAGCTCCGTGGTGCCGCCCGCAACGTCTCCGCCTCCAGCCAGCGCAGCGCGTCGTCACGGGAGTACGCGGCCCCCTCCTCGTACGCCTTCTTGAAGCCGTCCTCGCCGAGCGTCGCCACGATGCGGTCGACCAGTTCGCGCCACTCCGGCTCGCCCCAGTCGAAGGCGCCGCGCATCACCTGGCTCATGCCGAGCGACCTGGCGCCGTCCTCGGGAGCACCCTCCAATGTCCGCAGGCCGCCCAGGAGTTCAGCCACCCAGGCGAGCGCGGCGCCCGCTCCCTGGCCGAACAGGGCGCCGGCCGCCACCGGCAGCAGGGCTCTGGCCTGTACGGCGTCCCCCTCGGCGAGACGGTTCTCGATGCGGGTGCTGACGATCAGGTCGCGGGCCAGTTCCCTGAGGGAGTCGCGCCGGGCGCTGAGCGCCTCAAGGCGGTCGAGGGTCGCGTCGGACTGCGCCAGGTCACCGGCCCTGCGGTGCACATTGGCCAGGCCCACAAGGATGTTGGCCTCCAGGCGCAGCTGTCCGCGCGCGCGGGCCTGCCGGTGTGCGGCGTGCAGATCGCGGAAGGCGCCTGCCAGGTCGCCGCTGCGCCGGCGTTCGCGGGCGAGTCTGGCCTTGCTGAGGTAGAGGTAGTCCTCGGTGCCGAGTTCGGAGCTGAGTGCCACGGTCCGTTCGAAGGTGGCGATGGCCTCGGGGTACTCGCCGCGCAGGGAGTGGTCACGGCCGATCGGGAGCAGGCTCATCACGAGCCCCCAGCGGTCGCCCACCTCCTCGAATCCGCGCAGGGCCTCGATCCGGGAATCGGCGCCGGTGACCAGGTCGCCCTGTTCGGTGAGGGCGAAGTCCCGTGCCAGATGGGCGCCGGCCCGCACCCAGGGGTCGGGCGAGTCGAGGGGGTCGTGGTCCGGGCTGCCGCCCGGTCCTGAACCGGCCGCGGGGAAGGAGACCTGGGACATCCGCAGGAGCAGTACACCCGGGTGGAACTCACGTGCCGTCGCCGACTCGCCCTCGACGGCCGGACGTCCGCCGTCCCCTGGACGTACGGAACCCAGTGCCCGTACACCGTCCCCTGACCGTACGGAATCCTGTGGCCGTACGGGATCCCCCGCCCGTACGGAATCCGGTCCCCGTACGGAATCCGGTCCCCGTACGGATTCCGGCCCGACCGTCTCCGCCGCATACGTGTCGAGCTGGGTGCTCATCCCCCTGATCCCCCAGTACCAGAACATCGCCCCGGCGAAGCGTGCGGCCAGGTTTCCGTCCCCGGCGTCGACGAGCGAGCGCAACGCGAGGACGAGGTTGTCGTGCTCGGCGTCGAAGACCTCGATCGCGCGCAGTTGTTCGCCGGTACGGAGACGGGGTTCGTGTTCCTCCGCGAGGGCCAGGAAGTACGCGGCGTAGCGCCGGGTGACGGCGTCCCCGGACTCGGCGTCGGCGAGCTGCCTCGCCGCGTACGCGCGTACCGTCTCAAGCATCCGGTAGCGCGGCTCGCCCTCCCCTTCGTCCACGGCGTCGACCAGCGACTTCTCCACCAGGGCGTCCAGGATGTACGGGATGTCGGCGGCCGGGAGCGACGGGTCGGCGCAGACCGCTTCGAGCGCCGGGACGGTCGCGCCGCCCGGGAACACCGCCAGTCTGCGGGCGAGGATTCGCTCGGGTTCGTCGAGCAGGTCCCAGCTCCACTCGACGAGCGCGAGCAGGGTGCGCTGGCGGGGCAGGGCGGTGCGGCTGCCCGAGGAGAGAAGGCGGAAGCGGTCGTCGAGGCGGCGCGCGATCTGCTCGACGCTCATCGAGCGAAGCTTCGCCGCGGCCAGTTCGAGGGCGAGCGGTATCCCGTCGAGCCGACGGCAGACCTCGACCACGGCGTCGAGGGTCGAGTCGTCGAGCGTGAAGTCCGGCCGGACCCCGGCGGCCCGGTCGACGAAGAGGCGGACGGCCGGCGACTGCGCGGCCTCGGCGGGCTCCGGTGACCCCGTCGGCACGTCGAGGGGGCCGAGGTGGCACAGGGACTCGCCGGTGATCGCGAGGGCCTCGCGGCTGGTGGCGAGAATCCGCAACTCCGGGATCTGGTCGAGGAGTTCGGCGGTGAGTTCCGCGGCCGCCTCGACGAGGTGCTCGCAGTTGTCGAGCAGGAGCAGGGCGTCGCCGCTGCCGATGAGCCCGGCCATCCGCTCGGCCGGAGTGGCCCGCTGCCCCTGGCCGGCGTCGTAGAGGCGACCGTCGGTGGAGCCGAGGGCGCCGAGGACCGCGTCCGCCAGCTGGTCCGGTGCGCTCACACCGGCGAGGGGCACGAACCAGATCCGGCCGCGGGCGTGGGCGCGGTCCCGGGTGGCCGCTTCGAGGGAGAGCCGGGTCTTGCCCGCGCCGCCGGGGCCGACGATGGTGACGAGCCTGCCGCGGGTCAACTGCCCGGCGAGCCGGCTTAGTTCACCGTCCCGGCCGACGAAGCTGGTGAGCCTGGCAGGGAGGCGGCTCGGGGCGGCCTCGGCCTGCTCGGCGGGTGTCTCCAACTCGCCCCGCAGCAGGGCCAGATGGATGTCCCGCAGCTCGGCCGACGGATCTACGCCGAGCTCGTCCCCGAGTTGCTCCCGTATGGACTCGTAGACCGCGAGGGCGTCGGACTGCCGTCCGGCCGCGGACAGCGCCCGCATCCGCAGCCCGGCGACCCGCTCGCTCAACGGCCGTTGCGCACCGGCCGCTTCGAGGTCGGCGAGCACCTCGCCGTACCGTCCGAGCCGCAGCTCGGCGTCGCAGCGGTCCTCGGCCGCCGCGGTCCGCAGATCGTCGAGCCGGGTCGCGACGGGCCCGGCGAACGGGGCGTCGA
This sequence comes from Streptomyces sp. SAS_270, assembly GCF_052543295.1. NCBI lineage: Bacteria > Bacillati > Actinomycetota > Actinomycetes > Kitasatosporales > Streptomycetaceae > Streptomyces > Streptomyces sp. SAS_270. The sequence goes on along the minus strand of NZ_JBMNDS010000080.1, from coordinate 44,362 downwards.
GGACATCGGCGAGCGCCGCGCCCTGCCACAGCCCGAGCGCGGTCGCGAGCAGCGAGGCCGCCTCGGTGGGCCGCCCGGCGGTGAGTTCCCTTCTGCCCCGGGCGGCCAGCTCCTCGAAGCGGTGCACGTCCACGTCCTCGGCCCGTACCGAGAGCTGGTAGCCGCCGGACGCGGACCGCACCGCCGCGGAGCCGCCCAGCGCCCTGCGCAGCCGGGACACCAGCGCCTGCAGCGCGTTGGCCGCGTCGGCGGGCGGCTCCTCGCCCCACAGGCCGTCGACGAGCGAGTCCACCGGCACCGAGCGGCCCTCTTCGAGGGCGAGCCTGGCCAGGAGCATCCGCAGCCGGACGCCGCCCACCTCGACCGGCGTCACTTCATCGGCGTACACCTGAATCGGTCCAAGCAGCACCACGCGCACCACGGCGGTCTCCCCCTCCGGACCGACCGGCCTGCCGTGTCGATCATCGCTCCAACGCCGGGTCAGCATCACCCACTTGACGCCCCCGGTAAAGGGCCGCCCGGCGCGGGACGGCGCCGGGCGGCGCTGGTCGGCTTCTCGGTCGGGCGGTGAGTGTGCGGTGGGGTGTCTACTTCGGGGCGACGAGCATGCGTTCGGCGCCGAACGTGGCGCCCGTGTGGGCGTACATGCTGGTCTCGCCGTCGGACCAGCGCACGACGAGGTCGTCGGGCCAGCCGTTGGAGTCGTAGCTGCCCGCCGTCATCACCGCGTCGTGGGACCAGATGCTGTCGGCCGGGGCCATCTTGACCTCCTTGCCGAGGCCTCCGGGGCCGGTCTCCTGGAACTGGGAGACCTCTCCGTCGGACCAGCGCACCAGGGTCTCCCAGTTCTTGCCGCCGGTGAAGTCGCCCGCCGTCACCAGGGTGGCGTGCTTCCAGGTGTCGTTCGCCTTCAGCAGCTGGTGCTCGGTGCCGAAGCCCCTGTCGCCGACGGCGGTGTAGTCGGAGACCTCGCCGTCGCTCCAGCGCACCAGCAGGTCGGTGACGTTGTTCGCGGTCCCGAAGTTGCCCGCGGTGATCTGGTCGGCGTGGCTCCAGACGGAACCGGCGTCGGCCAGCTTGATGCCGCCGCTCACGCCCTTGGTGCCGACGTCGGGCAGGATCCTGACCTCGCCGGAGTCGAACACCACCAGCAGGTCCGAGCCGTTGCCGCCGGAGAAGTCCCCGCCGGTGAGGGACTTGACGCCCTTCCAGGTGGCGCCGGGCGCCGCCAGCCGGCGCTCGCCGGTGAAGCCGCCGTTGCCGTCGCCGGTGTACAGGGTGACCTCGCCGTCGGTCCAGACCACGATCAGGTCGCCCTTGCCGTCACCGGTGTACTCACCGGAGGCCAGCAGCCTGGCGTGGGACCAGGTCTCGCCGCCGCCCATGGAGTACGGCAGCGGTGGCTGGTCGTAGGTGGTGCCGTGCGTCAGGTGCTCGTTGTTCTTCGCCTCGTCGTACAGGCGGAAGAACCAGTCGCCGTGCATGGGGCTGTAGGTGAGCCAGTCCACGTTCTCGTCGTTGCCGCCGCCGTTGTACCCGCCGACGTTTCCGATGATGTCGCCGGTGCCCTTCGCCCAGTCCACCCGGGAGAACCAGGGGCCGCCGGAGACACCGCCCCACATGCCGCGGCACTTGGCCTGGATCTGGTAGAAGCCCGGCAGCGCCTCCGTCTGCGTCGGGCACCGTACGCCGTGGTCCTCGGGGTTGTGGCTGGAGGGGTAGCCGACCATCGTGACCTTGTTCAGGTAGGCCGGTGTGCGCAGCAGCTTGCTGGCACCCACCACGTCCTGCGCCTGCTTGCCGCTGCCGGACGCTTCGAGCCGGCCGAAGGCGAAGTCCAGGTCGGAGATCGGCTTCTTGGTGTTGTGCACGTACCGGTTGTCGGTGAACCAGGTGGAGATCCGGTAGAAGCCGAACGGCTGCTTGTCGAGGGTGTACTCCGCGGCGTACATCGGAACGAAGACGGCCATGCCTCCGGCGCAGTGCCCGGCGGTCAGGATCAGGTTGTGCCCGGGGCTCTCCACCACACTGGCGGAGCACTTGTGTGCGTGCATCCGGTCGGTGGTCGGGTCCGTGGTGTAGGTGAAGATCGTCCCGACGGACTTCAGTCCGAGGAAGTGCTCCGCGGTCGGCATGTCGGCCGCCGCCGCGGAACCGCGTGAATCCGCCCGCCGCTGCCCGGACTTGGCGCTCGGGCTCGCCTTCTGCGCGGGCAGTGCCGGGTCGGTTGCCGAGTCCATGCGTTCAGGTGTCCAGAAGCGGAGGGCGTCCGCGTCCGACCAGGCGCCGTCGGCGTCGGCGTCGCCGGTCGCTGTCCCGGTGGGTCCGGAGGACGGCTCGCCGGACGGCGCCGTCACCGAGGACGGACGGGGCGTCGGGGGTGACGGTGTGACGTCCTGGGGCTGGGCCTGGGGCTGGCTCTGGGCCTGGGCCTGGGCCTGGGCGAGACTCACCCCTCCTGTCAGGAAGAGGGCGGTTCCGGCCCCGAGGGCCACAAGGCGCGATATTCGTCTGTGAGAGGTAGGCAAGGAACGCTTTCTGGTCAGGGGACAACTGCCTCCGGACCGGAAGCGGCCGGAGGGGAACCGAGGAACACTGGGGCAGGCAAAGGAAGTTGAGGGCGGGCTGCGGCTGCCGGGTCGGCCGTCTACTCGGAGGCAGCGGTCTTCCGGGAGCGGCGGCGCACCGCGATCACGCCGCCGACGGCGAGGGCCACTCCCGCGGCCGCGACGGCACCGGTGACCACCCGGGACGGGCCGTGCGCGGCGGGCTCGCCGGCGACCGCCACGTGCTGCTTCGTGGTCTGCTGCCCGTGGTGACTGACCACGGTCAGCGTGTAGCGGCCCTTGGACAGGTCGTCCCGCAGCCGTGTGCGGCCCGCGTAGACCGTGCCGCCGTCGTCGCATTTGCAGCCCGGGTCGTCCGAGCTGTCCGTCCGGATGGTCAGCGGGCCGTCGAAGAGGGGTGACGTGACGGTCAGGGAGTCCTCTCCCGGGGCGGCCCGCAGGTCGGTGAGGACCACCCGGACGTCACTGCCCGGCCGTACGGGCGCAGGTGTGTCGCTGCCGGGGAACGCGTCCGCGGGGCCGATGACGAACCGGCTGATCTCCGCCGAACCCTCGGCCGTGACCTTGAGTCGCGCGGTGGCGACCGTACGGCCATGGCTGGTCGCGGTGGCCGGATAGGTGCCCGGGCGCAGACCCGGGCGGATGCGGTGGTCCGTTCCCGGCTCGTCCTTCTGGACCGACTGCGTCGACCCCTTCTTCACGGGAGTCAAGGTGATCGGCTCCTGAAGGGCGGGCGAGGTGACCTCGACCGAGTCCCATCCCGGTCGCATTCCCTCGATGCTGAACCAGAGCCCGTCACCCGCCTCCAGGGTCCTGCCCTGAGGCACGTGGTACTCCAGGCGGACCGCCGCGGACGAGCTGTCGGCCGGGGGCGGGTTCGCGCCCTCGGCCGATGCTCCCGCCGCCGCCCCCAGCAGGGACACCACGGCAAGACCGGCTGCGCCCACGGCCCTGACAGCGTTGCGGAACAACGAATCCCCTTCGGTCGGCGACGGTTGGGCCGGTACGACCCCATCGAATCCGTATCGGATCCGTCGACCAGGAAGAGGGCGGGAGCGCGCGGTAGGTTGCCGGTGGCCGGAGCTCAAGATGTGCGGTCGTCACCGACCATGAGCAATAAACTTCGGGCGTGACCACCGAGTTGGCTCTGCTGTCCCGGGTCGCCTGTCGCGGCAAGGAGATCACCGCGCCACGGCTGCGCGGGCTGTTGGGCCTGCTCGCGGAGGATCTCCGCACCGGATGCAGTACTGGTCGACTGGTGGCAGGTCTGTGGCCGGAGGAGTTGCCGGAGCGGCCGGGCAAGGCGGTGCAGATCCTGGTGTCGCGGCTCAGGGCGCAGGTGGGCGCCGAGCTGATCGTGAGCACGTCGACGGGGTACCGGCTGGCGCTGGAGGAGACACAGGTCGACAGTTCCGCGCTGCTGCTGCACGAGGCGGCGAGTGCCGAGCGCGCGCGGGCGGGGGATCACGAGGGCGCACTGGCGCAGGCCCGGGCGGGCCTGGCTCTCTGGGACGGCAGTGTGGGCGCGGGCGCGGGAGAGGACCTGCACGATCCGGTCGTCGCCCTCCGCGTCGACCGGCGGCGGACCTTCCGTTCGCTGGTCCGCTCCCGGGCGCTCGCCCTCGCCCGGCTGGGGCGGCCGCAGGAGGCCGTGGCGGCGCTGGCCGGGGTGGCCCGGGAGCTGCCGCGGGACGAAGAGGTGCTGGCGGAACTGCTGCGCTGCGAGGCCGCCACGGCAGGCCGGGCCGCGGCACTGACCCGGTACGACACCTACCGCCGCGGGCTGCGCGATGCGCTCGGCACCGATCCGGGCCCCGAGTTGAGGTCCGTGCACCAGGAGTTGCTGAGCGCTGACGTGCCCCGGGTCCGCCACGGTGTTCCGCACGAGCCGAACCCGCTGCTGGGGCGGGATGCCGACATCGCCGCCGTGGGCGCGTTGCTCCGCGAGGTGCGGGTGGTCACGCTCGTCGGTCCCGGCGGGCTGGGCAAGACCCGCCTCTCCCACGCGGTGAGCCGGGCGGCCGAGCAGCCCGTCGTGCACTTCGTCAGCCTGGCCGGTGTCCTCGCCGACGACGACGTGGCCGGTGAGGTGGCCTCCGCCGTCGGTGCGGGAGAGGGCCGGCAGTTCGCCGGGGACGCGGTGAACGGCGTCGTCGGCGCCCTGGGCGCCGGGCCCGCGCTGCTGGTTCTGGACAACTGCGAACAGGTGATCCCCGGCGCGGCGGATCTCGTACAGGCACTGGTCTCGCGGTCGAAGGAGCTGCGGGTGCTGGCCACCAGCCGGGCGCCGCTGGGACTGACCTCGGAGTCGGTGTACGCCCTGCCGGAGCTCTCGCCGGCGACATCGGTCGAGCTCTTCGGGCAGCGGGCGCGGGCCGCCAGGCCCGGCGTGGAACTGCCCGCCGACAAGGTCGCCGAGATCTGCCGCCACCTGGACGGGCTGCCGCTGGCCGTCGAACTCGCCGCGGCCCGGGTCCGGGTGCTCTCCGTGGACGACATCTCGCGCCGGCTGAGGGACCGCTTCGCGCTGCTGCGCGGCGGCGCCCACGACGCGCCCGAGCGGCATCGCACGCTGCGGGCCGTCGTCGAGTGGAGCTGGAATCTCCTGGAGGCCGACGGGCGGGCGGCGATGCGTGCGTTGTCGGTGTTCCCCGGGGGCTTCACCGAGGACGCGGCTCAGTACGTGCTCGGTGAGAACGGGGACGCGCTGACGCTGCTGGAGCAACTGGCGGGCCAGTCCCTGGTGAAGGTGAGCGAAACCCCTTCCGGGGGCTCTTCCGGGGGCTCTTCCGGAGGGACTGCCGGAGTGCGCTTCCACATGCTGGAGACGCTGCGGGAGTTCAGTGCCGCCCGGCGCGCGGAGGCCGGTGAGGAGGAGGCGGTGACCGGCCGGTTCCTTCTCTGGGCCCGGGACTTCGGGCGGGCCCACCACGACGTGCTGTTCGGCGACGGCCCGCTGCGCCCGTGGATCGGCATCCGGGCCGAGCAGGACAATCTCGTCCTGGCCCTGCGGTACGCGCTCGCCCGCGCCGACGGGCCCACCACCGCCGCCCTCACCGCAGCCCTGGGCTCGTTGTGGGCCACCGGCTCCAACTACGCCCGCCTCGCCGCCCTCGCCGACGAGACCGCCGGGCCGCTGTCCCATTTCCGTCCCGGCACCGGGAAGCCCGAGGACCGCGGCGACCCCGAGAGCGCCGTGGACGTCGAGACGGCTCGCAGCGCGGCGACGGTGTGCACGACCAGCCTCTTCATGGGCCGCGGCCCCTACGCCGTACGCCATCTCGTCACGCTGCGCCGGCTGCCGCCCGCCCCGCCGGACACGCTCGCGCGGGCGCTGGCCATCGTGCTGTGCGCCTTCCCGGAGATGCACCCGCCGCACTACACACGGCTGCAGGAACTCTGCGACGACGACGCGCCCATGCTGGCGGGCATGGCGGCGGGCGTCGCCAGCTATGTGTGGGAGACCGAGCACGAGACGGAACGCGCGCTGGAGTGCGCCCGCCGGATGCTCGTCGCGCTGGGGCCGCTCGGAAATCCGGCCATGCGGCTGCTGAGCCATGGGCGGATCAGCGAGCTGTGCCTGAAGTCCGGGCGCGGCACGGAGGCGTACGGCCATCTGCGGGCCGCGCTGAGCGCGCTCGACGAGGCCGGCGACTGGTCGGACTCGATCGGGGTGCGCTGGGGGCTGGTGCTCGCCTGTCTGCAGCGCGGGGAGATCGACGAGGCGGAGTACTGGCTGGGACTCGCGGCGCTCGATCAGCAGCCGGAGTCCGTCGAGACCTACAGCACGGATCTGCCGGCCCGCGCGGAGATCGCACTCGCCCGCGGGCTGAGCGAGGTCGGGCTCGGACTGTGGCGGCAGGCCGTGGAGCAGATGCGGGAGGGCAGCCTGTTGCATGCCGACGATCCGTTCGTGGACCCGTGGTCACTGACGATCCAGGCCGCCGCGTTGTCGGCGCACGCCCAGTGCGGCCGCCTCGAACCGGTGGCCGGGCTGGCCGAGCGGCTGCGGGAACGGCTGCTCGGAATGCTCCACGGCTCCTCGGGCGACGTCTCTCCGGCCGAACTGCCGGTGTACGGCACGGTGTTGCTGGCGCTCGGCTTCGTCGGCGTGGCCGGGGGCGACCCGAGCGCCGTACGGCTGCTGGCGCTGGCGGAGCGGATGCCCGCCGTACGGGAGTACCCCACCCTGTCCTCGGCCCGGTCCCGGCAGGCCGCCGAGAACGCCGACAGGGCGGCCTACGACGACGCGAGGTCGACGTACGCCACCCTGGACCGGGAGGAGTTGCGGGCGGCCGCACTGCGCGAGCTCAGTTCCGCGGCTCGCGGTTGAACCTCGCCTTGGACCACAGGTAGCCCAGCACGGTCAGGCCCAGGCACCAGCCGACGGCGAGCACCGCGTTCTTGGTGCCGATCCCGCTGCCCAGCAGCAGCCCGCGCAGGGTCTCGATGGCGGAGGAGAACGGCTGGTACTCGGCGAACCAGCGGAACCAGCCCGGCATGGCGTCCACCGGAACGAACGCGCTGGACAGGAAGGGCAGCATCACCAGCGGCGTCCCGATGTTGCTGGCTCCCTCGGGGTTGGGGCTGATCAGGCCGATGCCGACCGAGAGCCAGGTCAGCGCAAGGCTGACCAGAGTCATCAGAGCGGCCGCCGCGAGCCACTCCACCGGTGTCGCGTCGGGCCGGAAGCCGATGGCCAGGCCGATACCCAGGACCAGCACCAGAGACATCAGCGTCTGGATCACGCTGCCGATCACATGGCCGATCAGCACGGAGGCACGGGAGATCGCCATGGTGCGGAACCGGGCCATGATGCCCTCGGTCATGTCGGTGCACACGGCCACCGCGGTGCCGAGCGAGGTCATGGCCACGGTCAGCAGGAGGATGCCGGGAACCAGGTAGGCGACGTAGTCGGCGCGGTTCGCGTGGCCGCCGGTGATGCCGGCGCTCATCACGTTGCCGAAGACGTAGACGAACAGCAGCAGCAGGATGACCGGGGTGAGCAGGAGGTTCAGGGTGAGGGAGGGGTAGCGGCGGGCGTGCAGCAGGTTGCGCCGCAGCATGGTCATGTTGTCGCGGAAGGCGTGGCTCGCGGTGCTCATCGGACGGTCTCCTGGTCGGCTCGGACGGTCGCCCTGTCGGCGAGCTGCGAGGGCTTGTCGGTGGTCTGCGAAGGCCTGTCGGCGGGCTGCGCGGGTACGGGGCTTGCGGTCAGGGCGAAGAAGACGTCGTCCAGGTCCGGGGTGTGCACGGACAGCTCGTCGGACTCGATGCCGGCGGCGTCCAGCCAGTCGAGGATGGCGCGCAGCTCGCGCTGGCTTCCGTCGCTGGGGATGTTCAGGGTGAACGCCTGGTCGTCCCGCGTGGCCTCGCGCAGCGCGGTCGCCGCCCGCTCGTAGGCCGCCGGGTCGGCAAACCGCAGCCGTACGTGGCCGCCGGGCACGAGCCGCTTGAGCTCCGCGGCGCTGCCCTGGGCGACGAGCCTGCCGGCGTCGAGCACGGCGATGCGGTCGGCGAGTTGGTCGGCCTCGTCGAGGTACTGGGTGGTGAGGAAGACGGTGGTGCCGCCGGAGACCAGCTCGCGGATGATCTGCCACATGGTGTGGCGGGAGCGCGGGTCGAGACCGGTGGTCGGCTCGTCGAGGAAGATGATCCGCGGGCTGCCGACCAGGGTCATGGCGATGTCGAGGCGGCGCTTCATACCGCCGGAGTAGGTGGACGCGGGCTTCTTCGCGGCCTCGACGAGATCGAACCGCTCCAGCAGCTCGGAGGTCACCCGCCGCCCCTCCGCACGGGAGAGGTGGTGCAGGTCGGCCATCAGGAGCATGTTCTCCTCCCCCGTGATCAGGCCGTCCACGGCGGAGAACTGTCCGGTGACCCCGATGGCTGCGCGTACCCGCTGGGCCTCGGCGGTGAGATCGTGCCCGGCGATCCGTGCCTGCCCGCCGTCCGCGGTGATCAGGGTGGACAGGATGTTGACCACCGTGGTCTTGCCCGCGCCGTTCGGCCCGAGCAGGGAGAAGACCGTGCCCGCGGGTACGTGGATGTCGATGCCGTCGAGGACGGTCTTGTCCCCGTAGGACTTGCGCAGCCCGGTGGCTGTGATCGCGAGTTCGTGGTCTGTCGTCGTCATGCCGCAGAGCTTGCGGCCGAGGCGGTTCAGCGGGGCTTCAATGCGGTTTCAGCCGACCAGGGCCGTTGATGGGATGCTGAAACCCGCAGGTCAGGGAGGGTGCGGGCGACCGCGCCCCGGGAGTCGTACCGGCGGCCGGCTTACTTGGCGCGCTCGGGGTGCGTGCGCAGGGGCGGGGTGGGTGAATGGGAGGACGGCCGAGGGTCGCAGGGGCACGGTGGGAGAAACGGCAGGAGAACCGGTCATGGGACGAGTGCGGGTGAACGGGGTCGAGCTGTTTCATGAGATCGCCGGTTCCGGGGAGCCGTTGGTGCTGGTGCACGGGTCCTGGGGGGATCACGACAACTGGCGGGCGGTCCTGCCGGCGCTGGCGGAGCGGTATCGCGTGCTCGTCTACGACCGGCGCGGGCACAGTCTCAGCGAGCGGCCCTCGGGGCAGGGGTCGCGTGCCGAGGACGAGGACGACCTGGGGGCGCTGATCGAGGAGCTGGGGTTCGCGCCGGCGTATGTGGCGGGCAACTCCTTCGGAGCATCGACCACGCTGGGGCTGGCCGCTCGGCGGCCCGAACTGTTCCGCGGGCTGATCGCGCACGAGCCCCCGCTGATGGGTGTCGTGGCCGGTGATCCGGACCTTCAGCCGCTCATGGACGCGGCCGGCCGGAGGATCGACTCCGTGCTCGACCGGCTTCGGGCGGGTGAATCCCTCGCCGGAGCACGGGAGTTCGTGGAGGAGGTCGCCTTCGGGCCGGGCGCCTGGGAGCAGGTTCCGGATCAGGTTCGCGAGACGTTCGTGCGCAACGCCCCGACCTTCCTGGACGAACAGGCCGACCCCGGCTGGCCGGTGCTCGACCTCGCGGGCCTGTCCGGCTACACCGGCCCGGCACTGCTGACCGGGGGCACCGAGAGTCCGCCCTGGTTCGCCGCCATCATCGGCAAGCTCGCGGGCGCCCTGCCGCAGGCCGACGTACGGACCCTCCAGGGCGCCGGCCACGTTCCCCATGTCACCCACCCCCAGGACTACGTGGCCGGCGTGATCCGCTTCATCCAAGGTGCGGGCCGGGATCGCTAGAAGCGGATCTCCTCGCAGGTCACTGTGGAACCAGGCGTGCCGGTGAGGCAGTCTTCTCCCTTGTGGCGAGCCTTCCGAACCAGAGTCAGCAGGGTCAGAGCGGGTCGGTCGGCGGCGCGCACATGGTGGTGTGCGGGGACGATGCCCTGGCGCACCGGCTGGCGGCAGAGCTGCGCGGGGTCTACGGCGAGCAGGTGACCCTCGTCGTGCCGCCCGACCAGCGGACGGTGCGGCCGCCGGTGGTGGGGCGGGCCCGCGCCTCGACCCTGTTCGACCGGGTGTCCGCGGCCGTGACCCGGGCCGCCGGGAACGGCGGCGGGAACACGGGCGCCAACACGGGCGGCAGCGCGGGTGCCGGTGGGAGCGGGGGCTCCGGGGGCGTACGGAGTTCCGAACCACCCGGTTCCGAGCGGGTGTTGGAGGCCGCGGACCTCACCGAGGCCGTGCTCGCGGACGCCGGGGTCGAACGGGCCGCCGCGCTCGCCCTCGTCCATGACGACGACGAGACGAACATCCGGGCCGCGCTCACCGCACGGCGGCTCAATCCGCGACTGCGGCTCGTCATCCGGCTCTACAACCGGCGGTTGGGCCAGCACATCGAGGAACTGCTCGATCAGGCCTCGGCGTTGGCCACGGGGATCGGAGCCGGGGGTGCGGGCGCGGGTGGGGGCGCCGGCGAAGGGGCGGGTTCCCGGGGTGCGTTCGGTGGGGATGCGTTCGGTGGGGGTGACGCTTCCACCACTGTTCTCTCCGACGCCGACACCGCCGCTCCGGCCCTCGCCGCCACCGCGGTCGCCGGTACCAGCAAGGTCGTCCAGACCGACGGGCTGATGCTGCGGGCCATGGAACGGCCGCCGCCCGGGCCGGGGCAGGTCGCCGACCCCGGGCTCTGCACGCTCGCGCTGCTGTCCGCCACGACCAGCGACCCCGCCGGGGCCGACGGATCGGAGAGCAGCGGCTCCCAGGGACCCCAACTCCTGCCCGACGAACGGACGGTGGCCGCGGCGACCGGGCGGGGCACCGTTGTACTCGAAACAGTGTCGTACTCCGGTCCCGCGTTGTCCGCGGGCCGCAGTGTCGTACCGTTCGCCTCGCTCTTCTCACGCCGGCTGCGGTGGTCGTTCGCCGGTCTGGTGGCCTGTGTGGTCGCCCTCGCGATCGCGTCGATGGCGGTCACCCGGGAGTCCCCACTGCACGCGACGTATCTGACGCTGCTGGATCTCTTCTCCATCAACGATCCCGCCCTCGGGCAGCCGATCGGACGGCAGCTCCTCCAACTCCTGTCCGGAATGGTCGGGTTGCTGCTGCTTCCCGTGCTGCTGGCCGCGGTGCTGGAGGCCCTCGGGACGTTCCGGAGCGGGTCCGCGCTGCGGCGTCCGCCGCGCGGGCTGTCGGGGCATGTGGTGCTCCTCGGGCTCGGGAAGATCGGTACGCGGGTGCTGGCGCGGTTGCGCGAGTTGCAGATCCCCGTGGTGTGCGTGGAGGCCGACCCCGACGCGCGGGGGCTGGCACTGGCCCGGCGGCTGCGGGTGCCGGTGGTCCTCGGCGATGTGACGCAGGAAGGGGTGCTGGAGGCCGCCAAGATCCAACGGGCGCATGCGCTGCTCGCGTTGACCAGCGCGGACACGATGAATCTCGAGGCCGTGTTGTACGCGCGGTCCGTGCGGCCCGATCTACGGGTGGTGCTGCGGCTGTACGACGACGACTTCGCCACCGCCGTGTACCGGACCCTGCGAGCCGCGCATCCGCAGGCGCTCACCCGGAGTCGGAGTGTGTCCCATCTGGCCGCGCCCGCGTTTGCCGGGGCCATGATGGGGCGGCAGATCCTCGGGGCGATTCCGGTGGAGCGGCGGGTGCTGTTGTTCGCTGCCGTGGATGTCGCCGGTCACCCTCAGCTGGAGGGGCGGACCGTGGGGGAGGCGTTTCGGGCGGGGGCCTGGCGGGTGCTTGCGCTGGACACGGCGGCGCCGGGTGACCGTCGGGCCGATCGGGCGGCCGGCTCCTCGTCGGACACGTCCGGTGGGGGTGGGGCCGGGCTTGTGTGGGACCTTCCCTCCACGTACGTGTTGCGTGGGGAGGACCGGGTGGTGCTGGCTGCGACTCGGCGGGGCCTTGCGGAGTTGTTGGGTCGCCGCCGGGTCCCTCCGGGGGTTTAGGTGGGGTGGGGCGCCCTCTTGTCGCCGGGCACCCGGGGTGGGTGGGCAAACCCCGGGTGCCCCCTGCTTCCTTCGCACCCGGGGTTGGTGCCGGCCGGGGGTGGGTCACGCAACTCGGCGCTTACGAGGTGCTGCTGCGCCCACCCGTGCCGCCCCCAGCGGCACGATTGCCCGCAGTGACGAGGCTTCGCCCGACCCCTACCTCCCCAAGTGCCTCTCCGCGAAGTTGAGTTCCAGGCGGAGTTGTTTGATGCGTTCGTCGACGACGAGGGAGCCGTGGCCGGCGTCGTAGCGGTAGACCTCGTGGGGGGCTGAGCGGGCGGCGAGGCGGTCGACGTAGTTCTCCACCTGGCGGATGGGGCAGCGGGGGTCGTTGACGCCGGCGGAGATGTAGACGGGGGCCTTGACCGCGTCCACGTAGGTCAGGGGGGACGAGGCCTCGAAGCGGGCCGGGACCTCCTCGGGGGTGCCGCCGAGGAGGGTGCGGTCCATGGCCTTCAGGGCTTCCATTTCGTCGTGGTAGGCCGTGACGTAGTCGGCCACCGGAACTGCCGCGATGCCCAGGGTCCACGCGTCGGGCTGGGTGCCGAGGCCGAGCAGGGTGAGGTATCCGCCCCAGGAGCCGCCGGTGAGGATCAGGCGCTCGGGGTCCGCGAGGCCGGACGTCACCGCCCATTCCCTGACCGCCGCGATGTCCTCCAGCTCGATGAGGCCGACGCGGTGCTTGAGAGCGTCCGTCCACTCGCGGCCGTAGCCGGTGGAGCCGCGGTAGTTGACGCGGACCACCGCGTACCCGTGGTCCACCCAGGCCGCCGGGCCCGCCGCGAACGCGTCGCTGTCGTGCCAGGTCGGGCCGCCGTGGATGTCGAAGACGGTGGGGAGGGGGCCGGTGCTGCCCGCGGGCTTCTGGACCAGGGCGTGGATGCGACCGCCGGGGCCCTCCACCCACACGTCCTCCACGGGAACGGATCCCGGGGACTTCAGCCCCGGCGGGTCCAGGACCACGTCACCTGTCGTGGAGCGGACGACCGACGGCTCGGCCGCCGAGGACCACAGGTACTCCACGCTGCCGTCGGGCCGGGCCGTCGCCCCGGACACCGTGCCGGGCGGCGTGGACACGCGCTCCAGGGCGCGGGAGGCCAGGTCGTAGCGCCATACGTCGCTGCGGGCCTCGAAGCCGTGGGCGATGAGCAGCGCGGAGCCGTCCGGGTACCACTCGGCGGCCACGTCGCCCGGCAGGTCGAGGGCGAGGTCGCTCTCCTCGCCGGTCACGACGTCCCATACGAGCGGCTCCCAACGGCCGCGCCGCTGGTGCCCGATGAGCAGGCGGGTGTCCCCGTCGACCGGGGCGAACCCCAGCACCTCAAGGCCCAGCTCGACCGTGCCGCCCTTGGTGTCGTCGAGCTCGGCGACCGTCGTGCCGTCCGGGCGCAGCACCCGCAGCGCCGAGTGCATCGCGTCGCCGTGCTCGGTGTGCTCGATCGCGATCAGTGAACCGTCGTGGGAGAAGTCACCCACGCCGGCGGACTCGCGGTGCCGGTAGATCTCCACCGGGGCCTCGCCGGTCCGGGCCACATGGATCGTCGAGCCGTCCTCGTCCGTCGAGCGGCCCACGACGGCCGTGCGCCCGTCGCGCCCGATGGCCAGTCCGGAGGGGTACGACGCGTCGAGGCCGGGGGTCGCCTCCTCGTCGGGGCCGCCGTGGAAGGGCTGGCGCCGCCAGACGCCGAACTCGTCGCCGTCCTTGTCGTCGAACCACCAGATCCACTCGCCGTCCGGCGCGAGCACCCCGTCCGTCGTGCCGTTCGGCCGGTCGGTGACCTGGCGCTGCTCACCGGTCGAGCGGTCCCACGCGTACAGCTCGTACGTCCCTGTCGCGTTCGAGACGAACAGGGAGCGGTGCGGTGCGTCCTCCGCCCAGTCCGGCAGCGACACCCGCGGTGCCCGGAAACGCTTCTCCCAGTCGGGCATGGTCTCGTCGGGCGTGGTCTCGACGGCCGGCCCGGCCGCGTTGCTCTCAGTCATGGCCCCATAGTGCCTGCCCTGCACGACAATCCGCCGCCGAGATCCGCAGCCTGTGGACAACTCACCTGCCGGGCCGGCAGCCGGTCCGATCGTGGGCAGGCGAGGACGCCCCCGACCCCGCGACCCGGCCCCGCTCCCCTGCCCCGTACCGTGGAAGGCGTGTACCGGTTTCTGCTGACGCCCCGCTGGTGGGGGATCAACGTCTTCGTGCTGTTGGCCATCCCCTTCTGCATCTTCATGGGGTCATGGCAGTTGGGGCGGTTCGAGGACCGGGTGCAGGACCATCGCAGCGCCGGTGAGCAGGCCGAGGCCGCCAAGACGCAGGCCGCCCGGCCGCTGGCGAAGCTGCTGCCCGTGGACAAGGTGACCTCCGGCAAGCAGGCGATCGCGACCGGCCGCTACGGCAAGCAGTTGCTCGTGCCGGACCGCGAGCTCGACGGCAGGCACGGTTTCTACGTCCTGACGATGCTGCGCACGGACGGCGGCTCGGTGCTGCCCGTCGTGCGGGGCTGGCTGCCCGGTGACGCGAACCCGGCGAAGGCGCCGGCCGCGCCCACCGGCGAGGTCACGGTGACCGGCGCGCTGCAGGCACCGGAGAGCCCGGGGGCGAACGGGGTCAACGCCGCCGGGGGTCTTCCCGCGGGCCAGACCGGCGTGATCAGCTCGGCGTCCCTGGTGAACCTCGTGCCGTACAAGCAGCTGTACGACGCCTGGATCACACTCGCCGACGCCGACGCCGGGATGAAGGCGGTGCCCGCCACCACGCCCGACGACACCGGGCTTGACCTGAAGGCGTTCCAGAACCTCGGTTACACCGGGGAGTGGTTCGTCTTCGCGGGCTTCGTGGTGTTCATGTGGTTCCGGCTGCTGCGCCGCGAGGTGGAGTTCGCCCGCGACGCCGAGCTGGGGATCATCCCCGACGGGACCGAGTCCAAGATCGGGACCAAGGCCGGGGCCGAGACCAAGACCGAGGCTGGGACCGAGGCCCCTGCCGCCGGCACCCCGGTCCCGTAACCCGGGACCGGTCCGGTCCTCAGGACGCCAGCATCCCCGTCCGGTACACCGTCCCCGCGCACGCGTTGGACACGGTCGCCGAGGCCATGGGCGAGCCCACCGGTGCGGTGAGCGAGACGGTGACGCTGCCGTCGGCCACCCCGTCCTCCCTGACCAGCTGGGCCGACGTGCCGGTGGTGCCGTCCGTGGTGGTGGTCGTGCCGCCGGTGTCGGTGGAGCCCTCCGTGGGCGTCGGGTCCGGTGACGGGTCCGTGCTCCCGGTGCTTCCACCAGTGGTCGGACACGTCTCCGAGGGAACCCAGGCGAACTTCACCACGTAGGACGTTCCCGGCTGCAGCAGCAGCTGGGCGACCTCCGTGGCGGGGTCGGGCAGCCCGACCGCCGCGTCGCCCGCCACATGGTTGACCACGCTGACCTTGGACGCGTCCGCCGCGCCTGCCACAGCCGTGGACACACCGCCCGCGCCCGTGACCGTACAGGCGGTGGTGGAGATGTTGGAAATGGGGAGCGAGCCGTAGATCGCGCCGGTGGAGTCAGGGGTGCCGACGGAAGTGGCGCCTGCGCCGAGCTGTGTCGCCGTGCACTCGGACGCGACCGCCACCGAGGCCGAAGGGCCGGCGCTGGCACCGCCGGTCGCGGTGCCGGGACCCTTGTCCTTGTCCCTGTCCTTCTTCCCGTCCTTGCCCTTGTCGGTGCCCTTGGACGTGCTGGACGAGCCGCCGGAGGCGCGCGAACCGCCGTCCGTCTCCTTGCCCTGGCTGGAGCCGCCCTGTGTCTGCGAGCTGTTGCCGGCGATGGAGGGGTCGGCGTCGGACCCGGTGGCGTTGGAGACGTGGACGAGGGCCGGGATCGCCGTGCCGATGAAGAGCGCGGCGGCCGCCATGCCGACGACGGCCTGGCGCTTGCGGGCCCGCCTGGCCGGTACCGCGCGCCGCAGGTGCTCCAGCGTGCCGTCGGTCGGCTCGATCTCGTCGACGGCCTGGTGCAGCAGCCTGCGCAGCGCCAGCTCGTCCGAGCCGAGCTCGTCGAAGCCCTGACCGGCCTTGAAGCCCTGCTTGACGCCCTGAGAGCGGCTGCCCTCGCCACTCGCGGGGCTCTGCCCCAGGGCGCTCAGCAGTCCGTCCAGACCATGGCTGTTCAGACCCTGGCCGTCGAGGTCGTGGTCACCCGGGCTCTGCCCGCCGTGATCCTGTCCTTCGGGGCCGTGATTCACAGTTTCGTTCCCAGCGTGCGATTGCTCGTGTTCGTGCTCGTGTCCGGGGCGCGGGTCCTCGTCGCGTCGCCGCCATTTCCCGTACCCGCTCATGCCGACGCC
Source organism: Streptomyces sp. SAS_270 (assembly GCF_052543295.1). Taxonomy (NCBI): domain Bacteria; kingdom Bacillati; phylum Actinomycetota; class Actinomycetes; order Kitasatosporales; family Streptomycetaceae; genus Streptomyces; species Streptomyces sp. SAS_270. The sequence continues at coordinate 28,080 of NZ_JBMNDS010000080.1, read as the reverse complement.
TCCATGGCGACGCGCAGCGCCGCGATGCCGCGCGAGCCGTACGCCTTCACGGACCCCAGCGACACACCCAGCGTCTCGGCGACCTGAGCCTCGGTCATGTCCGCGAAGTAGCGCAGGACCAGGACCTCGCGCTGGCGGCGCTGGAGGCCCTTCATCGCCTTGATCAGGGCGTCGCGCTCCAACTGGTCGTAGGCGCCTTCCTCGGCGCTCGCCATGTCGGGCATCGGCTTGGAGAGGAGCTTGAGGCCGATGATGCGTCGGCGCAAGGCCGACCGCGAAAGATTCACCACGGTCTGGCGCAGATAGGCGAGCGTCTTCTCGGGGTCGCGGACCCGCTTGCGTGCGGAGTGCACGCGGATGAAGGCCTCCTGGACGACGTCCTCGCAGGAGGCGGTGTCGTCGAGCAGGAGAGCCGCGAGACCCAGGAGCGACCGGTAGTGGGCGCGGTAGGTCTCGGTCAGGTGGTCGACCGTGGTGCCGGCCGCCAGGCTGTCCTCGACGGGGCCTTCGGCGCCGTCACGCTGATTCGGTATGCGGGTCGGCCGCGCTGCGGGCATCGGCGCGATCACCGGCATGCCGCCGGGCGTGCCGGGGCTGCGGGGTCGGCGGGGTGGACGAAGGGCTGTACCCCTCGTCTGTACCGCGGTGAATTCGAGAACCTCTGCCACGCCAGTTGGACACGCCTACCCCCGTAAGGGTTGTACGAGACAGGCATCACTTTTGCGTCAGGCCCCGCGCCCGATCGCACCCCTGAAGATGCCCCAAGTGCCGTCATACGTACCCGCTCTTCCCCTATGCCCCATATGCCGTGGCGCCCCGGATGCCCCCTGAAGGGCGTCCGCAAAGACGCTCCCCGCCCTCCGCACGGTTGCGGAGGGCGGGGAGCAATTTCTTCGAACGCCAGGCATCCCGGGTCCAAGTGGTCCGGACCATGGCCGGGCCACAAAGTTCACACAGATCCTACAAACTTATCCATGGATCGCCAGCAAGATTCCGGCTGTCGGACACTCCGGGCGGAGAACTTCACGGTGAGCGGCACGGGGTTCATGCAGGACGGCGGGCTCATCGGGCGGCTCTGAGCTCGGCCGCGACCAGTTCGGCGATCTGTGCGGTGTTGAGTGCGGCGCCCTTGCGCAGGTTGTCCCCGCACACGAACAGTTCGAGTGCCGTCGAATCGTCGAGTGCCCGGCGGACCCGCCCCACCCAGGTGGGATCGGTGCCGACCACGTCCGCGGGGGTGGGGAACTCACCGGCGGCGGGGTTGTCGAAGAGGACGACCCCGGGCGCCGTGGCGAGGATCTCGCGCGCTCCGTCGACGGTGACCTCGCCCTGGAAGCGGGCGTGGACGGTCAGGGAGTGCGTGGTGATCACCGGCACGCGGACGCAGGTGACGGCCACGGGCAGCCGGGGCAGACCGAGGATCTTGCGGGACTCGTCCCGCACCTTCATCTCCTCCGAGGACCAGCCGTCCTCGCGCAGCGACCCGGCCCAGGGCACCACGTTCAGTGCCACCGGCTCGGGGAACGGCCCGGTCAGGTCCCCCACGGCCCGCCGTACGTCACCGGGGTTCGTCCCCAGCTCCGTACCCGCGACGAGGGAGAGCTGCCGGCGCAGGGTGTCGACGCCGGCGCGTCCGGCGCCGCTCACCGCCTGGTACGAGGAGACCACCAGCTCACGCAGCCCGAACTCGGCGTGCAGCGCGCCGAGGGCCACGATCATGGAGAGCGTCGTGCAGTTGGGGTTGGCGATGATGCCGCGCGGCCGCAGCCGGACCGCGTGCGGATTCACCTCGGGCACCACGAGGGGCACGTCGGGGTCCATCCGGAAGGCACCCGAGTTGTCGACGACGACCACGCCCTTGGCGGCGGCGACCGGCGCCCACAGCGCGGCCACCTCGTCCGGTACGTCGAACATCGCGACGTCGACCCCGTCGAAGGACTCCTCCGACAGGGCCACGACCTCGACCTCCTCGCCGCGCACGGCCAGCTTGCGGCCGGCCGAGCGGGGTGAGGCGATCAGGCGGATCTCGCCCCAGATGTCCGCGTGCTGGGACAGGATCTGGAGCATGACCGTGCCGACGGCTCCGGTCGCTCCCACGACCGCCAGCGTCGGACGTCCCGTACGAGCACTGGCCATCAGCGGCCGGTGCCTCCGTAGACGACGGCTTCGTCGCTGTCGGAGTCGAGACCGAAGGCCGTGTGGACGGCGCGCACCGCTTCGTTGACGTCGTCGGCGCGGGTGACGACCGAGATGCGGATCTCGGAGGTCGAGATCAGCTCGATGTTCACGCCCGCGTCGGACAACGCCTCGAAGAAGCCCGCCGTGACACCCGGGTTGGTCTTCATGCCGGCGCCGACCAGGGAGATCTTGCCGATCTGGTCGTCGTAGCGCAGCGAGTCGAAGCCCACCGCGCTCTTGGCCTTCTCCAGGGCGTCGATGGCCTTGCGGCCCTCGGTCTTGGGGAGGGTGAAGGAGATGTCCGTCAGACCGGTGGCGGCGGCGGACACGTTCTGCACGATCATGTCGATGTTGATCTCGGCATCGGCGATGGCGCGGAAGATGACGGCGGCCTCGCCCGGCTTGTCCGGAACACCGACGACCGTGACCTTGGCCTCCGAGGTGTCGTGCGCGACACCGGAGATGATGGCCTGCTCCACCTTCTGGTCCCCTTGCTTCGGCTCGTTGCTGACCCAGGTGCCCTGCAGTCCCGAGAAGGACGAGCGCACGTGGATCGGGATGTTGTAGCGGCGGGCGTACTCCACACAGCGGTGGAGCAGCACCTTGGAGCCGGACGCGGCGAGCTCCAGCATGTCCTCGAAGGCGATCCAGTCGATCTTCTGCGCCTTCTTCACCACCCGCGGGTCGGCGGTGAACACGCCGTCCACGTCGGTGTAGATCTCGCACACCTCGGCGTCGAGGGCGGCCGCGAGGGCCACGGCCGTCGTGTCCGAACCGCCGCGGCCGAGCGTGGTGATGTCCTTCTTGTCCTGGGAGACACCCTGGAAACCGGCGACGATGGCGATGTTGCCCTCGTCCAGCGCGGTCCGGATGCGGCCCGGCGTGACGTCGATGATCCGGGCTTTGTTGTGGACCGAGTCGGTGATGACGCCTGCCTGGCTGCCCGTGAACGACTGGGCGCTGTGGCCCAGGTTTTTGATCGCCATCGCCAGCAGGGCCATGGAGATCCGCTCCCCGGCGGTCAGCAGCATGTCGAATTCCCGGCCGGAAGGCATCGGAGACACCTTTTCGGCGAGATCGATCAGCTCGTCCGTCGTGTCGCCCATCGCGGAAACGACGACGACCACCTGGTGGCCGTTCTTCTTCGCTTCCACGATCCGCTTGGCGACGCGCTTGATGCCCTCGGCATCGGCTACGGAGGAGCCTCCGTACTTCTGCACGACAAGGCCCACGTGCGCTCCTCGCTCAGTCCGTCTCTACCCGCACATACACATGTACTGCGGTCGGCTCAGTCTAACGAGCGGCCGAAATTCCCTGCCCCGATATCGCATGGTGAGATGTCCCGCTCACCCTGCGATCATCTGGGTTTCCTTCGGGCTTCCTCCGGTTTCCTACCGGCATCTTCGGCCGCTCCAGGACGGCATCTGCCCTGCTCGTGGGCGGCCCACTCGGAAAAGTGCGGCGTGTCACACGGGAGGGCTGTGACTTAATTTTCAAGCACTAAGGTTCGGTCTCGTGCGCGTACTCCTGGTGGAAGACGATGAACCGGTCGCCGAGTCGCTCAGACGCGGCCTGCTGCGCTACGGCTTCGAGGTGGAGTGGGTGACCACGGGCGCCGCGGCGCTGGCCCACCCGGGCCCGTACGACGTCGTGCTCCTCGACCTCGGGCTGCCCGACACCGACGGTCTCGACGTCTGCAAGGCGCTGCGCGGGCGCGGTGACGTGCCGATCATCGTGATCAGCGCGCGCAGCGACGAGACGGACCGGGTGGTGGGTCTGGAGCTGGGCGCCGACGACTACGTCTCGAAGCCCTTCGGCGTACGGGAGGTCATCGCGCGGATAAGGGCGGTGATGCGCCGCGTGCAGCCGCGTACGGCCGAGGCGCCGGGACCCGACCGGTACGGCTCCCGGCTGACCGTGGACCGCAAGGCCGCCCGCGTCCACCTGGACGGCGCCGAGGTCGCGCTCGCGCCCAAGGAGTACGACCTGCTCTCGTTCCTCACCGAGGAGCCGGGCGCGCTGATGTCGCGCGAGCAGATCATGGAAGCCGTCTGGGACGCGAACTGGTTCGGGCCGACCAAGACGCTCGACGTCCATGTGGCGGCGCTGCGGCGGAAGCTGGCGGGCGCGATCACGATCGAGGCGGTGCGCGGGGTGGGCTTCCGGCTGGAGATCGCGGGCGGGGACACGGGCGAGGAGAAGGGCGCGCCCTCGGCATGATCCGCCAACTGATCGTCAGTTACGTGCTGTTGGTGGCCGGGGCGCTGGCGGCCTTCACCGTGCCGGTGGCGTTCACGCTGACCGCGCAGCTGCGCGGCGACACCGAGCACTCGGTACGGCGGGAGGCGGCCGCGATGGCGCTGCTCCTGTCGGACGGTTCGACGGCCTCGAAGGCCACGCTGACCCGGATGTCCGAGCGGTACGCCCAGGAGACGCCCGGCACGATGAAGGTGCTCCCCGCCGCCGATGCGCCCGCGCGCGCGACGGCGCACTGGGGCGGCGGGGCCCTCACGGCGACGGCGCCCGCGAAAACGGCCGACGGCCGGATCGTGGGCGCGGTCCGGATCAGCTATCCGACCTCGGACCTCACTCGCCGGCTGTGGCAGATCTGGGGGTTCCGGGCGATCCTCGCCGTGGCGGTCCTCGCGGTGGCGGCCGGTCTCGGCGCGCTGGTGGCCCGCCGGCTGACCCGCCCGCTGCGTCAACTCAACGACATGGCAAGCAAGTTCAGCGACGGCGACCTGACGGCCCGCTCGCCCGTGACGGGCCCCTCGGAGACGCAGACCCTCGCCCGCACGCTCAACCAGGGCGCGGAACGGCTGGACACGCTGGTCGCCGCGCAGCGCATCTTCGTCGCGGACGCCTCGCACCAGCTCCGTACGCCTCTCACCGCGTTGCGGCTGTCGCTGGACAACATCGCGGACGGGGTGGACGACGACTTCGTACGGGAGGACGTGGAGCAGGCGACGGCGGAGGTGGTCCGGATGAGCCGTCTGGTCAACGGGCTGCTCGTGCTGGCCCGCGCCGAGGCGAAGGTGACGGCGGCGGAACCGCTGTCCCTGCACGACGTGGTCGCCGAACGCCTCTCGGTGTGGAGACCGGCCGCCGACGAGCGAGGTGTCACCATCGCTCTTGGGGGAGTTGCCGACGGCCGGCCGCTTGTGCTGGCCAGTCCCGGTCATCTCGACCAGGTCCTGGACAACGTGCTCTCCAACGCCCTGGAGGTCTCGCCGGACGGCGCGACGATCACGGTCCGGTACGAGCCCCGGGGCGACGAGGTGGTGCTGTCGGTGCTGGATCAGGGGCCCGGCATGTCCGACCCCGAGAAGTCCCGCGCCTTCGACCGCTTCTGGCGCGGCCAGGGCCTGACGGGGCGCTCCGGTTCGGGTCTCGGCCTCGCCGTCGTCAAGCAGTTGGTGACCGACGACGGCGGAACCGTGGCCCTGCGGGACGCTCCCGGTGGAGGGCTCTGCGTGGCGATCAGCCTTCGGGCATCGCAGAGGAGTGGTGGTTGACGATCAGCCACTCGCCGCCGCGCTTCTCGTACTCGAAGGTGTAGCGGGCGTTGACGTTGCGCTTCTCGCCGGTCTTGGGGTCGGTGAGGGTGAACACGTACGACCCGGTGTCGATGGCGGAGTTCTTGTCCAGGACGTTGATGATCGTCTTGGTCTTCTTGCCGACAGGCTTGTTCTGGAGGAAGTGCTCGAAGTAGTCCTCGATCCCGGCGTGGTCGGTCCGGATCTTGTTGGACACGGTGGGCAGCAGCACGGCGTCGTCGGCGTAGCGCTCGGTGACCTTCTCCGGGTCACCGGTCTGCAGGGCGGCGTTCCAGCCGACGAACAGCGCGGCTATCTGCTTCTTGGTCGGCTTGCTGTCCTTCTCCGTGCCGGCGGCACTGATACCGACGCTCGCCGTCACGGTGGTGGCGAGGGCGGCCGCGGTGACGAGGGCGGCGCGGATGCGGGTCTTGCGGGTCATCGCTGGCTCCAGTGCGGCGAGTTGGCTTCTCCGTTCCGGTGTCTTCCGGAGGAGTGACTCCAGACTCGCTTTGCGCTGGTTAGGGGTGGTGCAACGGACGTACAGGGGCGGTACAAGGGGCGGCCAAAGTGCGGAGGGTGGCGGGGTGATTACACGCTGATCGCAGCGAGCAGAGCAGTCAGATCCCCGATCAGGACCCGCCCTTCGGGAGTATCACCCATCGCCCCGATGCATTCGGAGATGAGGTCGGGCAGAAGCTCGGCGGCACGTTCCGGTTCGCCGACGCGCACCAGCAACAGCACATGCTGAGACCTCAGTTGCATGGTCACCCGGTCCATGGTCCCCATTTCGGCCCCGTACCAGTCCACCAGCTTCTCGGCCTGCACGACGGCCCGTTCGTACTCCCCTGCCTCCGTCAGCGCGTCGAGATACCGATACCGGAATCCAGCGGAGAAGGGACTGCCGACCCCCGTTGCCCGCTCCGCCTCCGCGAGCCTGGCCTCCATGGCCGGGAGGTCGACCATCTCGGTGGCCAGGTCGTTCAGTTGTACGCGGAAGTGGAGGGTCAGCATGTTCTCGGGCCCCAGGACCCGCATGGCACGTTCCAGCGTCTCCGAGGCAAGTGACTCCCCAGCAGCCCGGTCCCGCCCCATCAGTACGGAGATGAGCGCGCCCCGCGCCTGGAAGGCGTACAGATGATCCTCGCCGAACTCGCGGTCCGCCAGGGCGATCTGCTCTTCGAGGACACGGCGGGCCCGTATCGCGTCGCCCTGGGCCATATGGATCATGGCCGCCGTCTGGAGCGCGTCGAGGACCAGCTCCACGTCCGTCCCCGGATTGCGCCCGACAAACGCGGCTGCCCGCTCGCACAGGGCCGTGCCACGCTCCGGGTAGGTCCTCGCGAGTCGGAGGGCGGCTTCGAGGAAGAGCCGGGTCAGTTCCTCGGTTTCGGAGTCGAGGGCCGTATGGCTCGCCAGCGTCTCGACGTGGGTCGCCCACTCCAGCGTGGCCTCGCCCCAGAGGCCGCCGGGCAGGGAGGCGTGCAGCACCAGGGCGGAGACCTCGCGCATCGTGTCGGTCAGCCGCGGAATGAGGGTTCGCACCACCGCCTGGACCAGCCGGTGCACCGAGATCGTCGCGCTTCCGTGCAGGGTGATCATGCTGTACGCGGCGAGGCGGCGGATCGCTTCCGTCAGCTCAAGAGGGCTGCCCGCGAGCCTCTCCAGATAGGCCCGGGGAATGCCGTCCGGCGACCACCAGGCGATGACACGCAGGATGCCCGCAGCCATCGGCGTGTCCGCGAGCCGGTCCAGCGTCACCTGCCACACCCGGGCCACCGTCCGCTGCGCGTCGCCGCCCTCCGCTGTCAGGGCGTACATGTCGTACGGGTGCCGGGCCAGAAGTTCGAGGTACGTGCGCGGAGTCACCCCCGCCTCGCGGCAGTACGCCGCCGCCTGGTCGACGGCCAGGGGCAGGCAGCCCAGTTCGGCGCACAGCTCCTCGACGCCGTCGACAGGGCCGTCGTAAATACGGCCGAACAGCTCGACCGCTTCGGCCGGTTGGAGGACGTCAAGGTCCAGCGGCGTGGCGGTCCCCCGCCAACTCGCCGCCCCCCGCCGGGTGGTGATCAGAAACCGCCCGTCCGGCGCCCGCGCGAGCAGCGGTTTGATGTGGGACGGGTCGGAGACGTTGTCCAGTACGAGCAGCCAGCCGTCGTTGGACGACAGCCACTGGATCGCGCACTCCCGGAAAGCCTCCTCCGTGAGGACGCCGACCAGGGCGGGCCGCAGGGCGCGGCCGAGGGCGGCGAGGCCCGCGTCCAGCTCGGCCGGCGATTCGGCGGTGATCCACCAGATCGGGTTGAAGTCCGCCGTACGGTCCGCTGCCCAGCGCGCGGCCAGCGTCGACTTCCCGATGCCGCCCAGCCCGTGCACGGCGTGCACGACGACTCCTCCGGCCTCACCGAACGCCTCGCCCAGCAACCGCAGTTCGCGTTCGCGCCCGACGAACTGTGCCGTCCGGTCCGGGAGATGGAGCACCTTCGTTGTGCACGGTCCGGTTCCGAATGCCTCGGCGGGCAGCACCGTTGCCTGTGCGATCTGGGTGACGAAGTCACCGGTGGAGACGCTCCCGATGTCACCGCCGGCGGCGACGGACCGCTCCCCCGCCGCCTCCGCGCTCACGCGTCCCCCGTCGACACGCTCCCGATGTCACCGCCCGCCGCGACGGAACGGTCGCCGGAGGCGGTGACCGTGCCTCCGGGCGGCGGGGCCGAGGGGGGCATCGAGGGCGGGGCCGCGGCGGTCGTACCGTTGCCCGTCGCGGCGGAGCCGATGCTGCCGCCCGCGGCGATGGATCGCTCACCGCTCGCGGTAACCGCCCCGGCCGCGGTCTGCCCCATGAGCGCATAGATCGTGAGCGCAAGCCCGATCAGCCCCGCAACGCTCCCCGCCACACTCGCCCACGGATCCGCCGCCTGAACGTCGAGCACCCCACCCACGACAAGCCCCACGGCCCCTGCCGCACAGAGCCCGATTCCCGTCCACATCAACGCCTTTGACCGCACCGTCATGGGAACATCATCGCGTTCGGGCCGCCGAGGCGCAGGCGTTCTCAGTCCACGAACTCCTTGAGTGGCTCGGTGTCGAGGGTGATGTTCACCGGCTCGGGCAGCTTCACGGCAGCACCGAACGGCAGCTTTTCCTCGTGCCGGTAGCGACCACCCTCCGGCTGGTTGAATACGACGACCGAGCCGTCGTCACGGTCGATGAGGAGATAGACCGGGATACCGGCAGCTGCATAGCCGTCCGGCTTGTCCACCCGGTCGCGCTGGTTGATGTCGGAGTCGTACGAGGTGACCTCCACGGCCATCAGAGCACCCTCGGCTTCCGACCATTCGCCATGCCCCTTGAGGCCTCCTACAGGTACGAGAACGCCATCCGCACGGGCGCGTCCCTTGCGGTACTGCTCCGTCTTCAGGCCGCTCTCCGAGTGGAGCCACAGATCGGGGCGATGCTGCATACACACCCGTTGCAGCCACGCGATCATCTCGCGATGGTTGCCGTCCGCCATGGGCTTGACCGCTACCTTTCCGTTGATGAACTCCAGCCACACGGTGTCCGGGGCATGGCGCTCCAACTCCTCGAAGTCCTCGACGGACATCTGCGGCTGGTGCTCGGTCCTGGGGGTCATGGCGTCGCCTCCTTGACTCCATGGTGCCCTGACCGGCACGTCCTGCACGCTCACCGCAGCCCTGCCGCGCGGCGCAGGGCGTTGACGCGGTCGGTGACGTCGATGACCTCGTCGGCGCCGGGCAGACCGTTGACTCGGGGGCCGGGGAGGAACGTCTCCGGGACGGCCCCGTAAACGCGCACCGGCCCTTCCGCCTCGATCTCGGCGAGGCACTCCCGGCACAGCCCGCTGACGATCTCCGTCGTCCGCTCGTCCGCGTCGCACAGACCACACGCCATGATCACGCGGGACACCTGGGCACGACGGGCGGCCTTCTGCCGTACCTTCGCCTTCTTCGGGGGCATCTTCGACTCCAATCGATTGCGGGCGAGTCCGCCCGGGTTGCTGACGGCGGGCGGTAGCCCGTCGGTCAGGGCCTTGGTGATGTCGTGCGGGGTCGCACCACGAGAGAGCCACTCCGCTGCTCTGGGTTCGAGGGCACGGCAGTCGGATGCGGACAGGGGCATACGGGGGTCGGTGGCGCGGAGTTCGGCGAGGGTGCGGTAGGCCTCGCTGGGCTCGTCGGCCTGCTCGGGAGCCGCTTCGTGCGGCTCGACCTGCTCGACCTGCTCGGCCTGTTCGGGCTGTTCGGGCTGTTCGGCTTGCGGGGGTGCTTCCTCAACTCGGGCCAGGCCCGGTTGGTAGTCCTCGGTGACGTCCTTGCCGTCCAGCTCGCGGGCGAAATTCGCCCACCACTCCAGTGACCTGGGCGTACGAGACCAATACGTACGCGTCACCCACCGCATCGAGTTGTCCTCGACCGTGATGTGTTCCTTGATCCAGCGGAGATGGCCGGCGAGCGTGATGCGGCCGAGTGACGAGCGTGATGCCTGCTGGCCGTAGCGGGGGTGTTCCGCCGCGATCGCCTTGTGGCCCATCGCGTGGCCCTCTTCGAGGTGGTCGACGAAGACGGCGATTTCACGGTCTTGGGGGCTCAGGTGTGCGAAGTCCGGGTCCGCGTGCGGGTCTTCGTCACCTGCGGCGCGTTTTCCATAGCCCGTTTTGGCCATGGGATGCGACGGGGACGGCAGGGCAGGGCTAGGCTGGGCGTAAGCCACGATCGAGTCCTCTTCGATCCGTAGGTCAGGCCCCGGAGCCGGTGTTCGTAGCACCGACCGGGGCCGAACTATTTGCTTGTTTGCCGCGAACCTAGGGCGGCTTTACCTTCCGACGCAAGCCGATCACGGAACGTCACCCTTTCGGGTTACGACGGCTCAACTCACGTACAGACTTGGTTGGTTGGGTTGGATTTCAACCAGCCCAGAAACCCAAAAGCCCAATGGAGGAGCTCGGAGCCCGGGGCTCAAGCTCCGGGCTGAACTGCGGAAATGAACGCGGCCCAGGCGGGGGCGGTGAGGTGAAGTTCGGGGCCCGAGGGGTTCTTGGAGTCTCGGACATGGATGGCGGCGGCGAACGCGACTTCGACGCAGGCGCCGCCTTCGTTGTCGCTGTAGCTCGACTTGAACCAAGACAGAGCTACTTCGACGCAGGCTCCGCCCTCGTCATCGCTGTAGCTCGACTTGAACCACGCCAGCTGGTCACTCATGACGATCCACCACCATCCGCTCGATGAAAGGGGCTGACTCAGCGGGGCTGAGTGCCTGCGCGCGGATCATGCTAAGCCGCTGGTTCACGCGGCTGACAACCTCTAGGTCTGTCGAAAGCTCGCTGGCGAACGGTCCCTCTGTGAAGGCGAACCGTTCGTGGTCACGGGTCTCCAGCAGCACCATTGGCCCCATGAGCGCGTCGCTGATGGCCCGTTCGAAGGGAAGCACCTGCAATGCGACATTCCGGAAGCGCGAGACCTCCACCAGCCAGCGAAGCTGTTCGGCGTTCACCTGCGGGCTGTACAGGGCGGGTTCGAAGAGGACAAAGCTGATGGCCACGGGCGGCTTCCGCTGGGTGAGGATGTCCTGCCGCTCCATACGCGCCTCGACTCTCTCCTCCACCATCTCCACATCCAGAGGCGGGATGCGGTTCGCAATCAACGACCGCGTGTACTCCTTCGTTTGCAACAGCCCTGGGATCAGCGTGGTTTCGTACCACCAGAGACTGGTCGCTTCCCGTTCGCGCTCCATGAAGTTCTGGGCCCGCGCCGGGAACGGCTCCCGCCTCAGGTACTCCTTGGCCGCGCTCAACAACCCCTCTGCCTGGCACAACTCGTCCGCCGCGTCCAACACGCGTGGTGTCGGCATCCGTACGCCCTGCTCCATCGACTTGATTGTGTCGGGGGAGTAGTTGGAGGCGGCGGCGAGTTCCTCGCGGCTCACGTTCGCCTTGGTGCGCCAGCGCTTCATCTGGTTGCCCGTGTAGCGCCAGGCAACCGGCGCCTGGGAATTCGAGTTGTACTGGCCCGACACAGCACGCACCTCCGACCGATACAACCCGGCGTGTATCACCTCAGTCGCTACCGAGCGTAGCCCCCTGACCGCCACCGTGTGACCATGACCAACGCAATTCACGACGCCGACTGGCAGCCCGACTGGGTCCCCGCCTCCGGGCATCAACTCCGGGTGACCGGTGTCCACTTCGACGCCGTACGGATCGAGGGTGTACGAGGGGAGCTGGTCGCTGCCCGGCTCATCGAGATCGCCGACGGGGACGCGGGGCCCGTCGTCTGTGAGGCGACCGGGCTCCGGTGGATGTACTTCCTGCTCGCACCCGGCGAGGTGCGCAGGCACGAGTGGCCGCTCGGGGTGCAGCGGTTCGGTGGGGCGGGGTGCCGGACCATCACGTACATCGGGATCCCCGCGCTGGACGGCAACACCTGGCCACTGCGGTGGTACTCCGAGCCGACGCCCGAATCGCCATACGTGGACGCGGAGTTGCTCAGGGCCGTCGCCGGGGATTGATCACGGCTGCCCGGGCGGGAAGGATGCCGGGCGTGACCGGTGGGTGGGCGGGCGAGGCGTTGCTGACGGGGATCGTGCTGCTCGGGTCCTGTGTGCAGTGGCTGACCGGGATGGGGTTCGCGCTGGTGGCCGTGCCCGCGCTGGTGCTCGTACTCGGTCCGGCCGAAGGGGTCGTACTCGCCAACTGTGTGGCGGGGGCGATCAGTTGTGTCGGGCTCGCGGGCGGCTGGCGACGGGTGCGGCTCGGCGCGATGGTGCCGCTGTGCGCCGCCGCCGCGTGCACCGTGCCGCTGGGGAGCTGGGTGGCGCGGCGGCTGCCCGAGTCGGTGCTGCTGGTGGGCATGGGGCTGCTGGTGTGCGTGGCCGTGGTCGTGGTGATGCGGGGCGTACGGGCGCCCGCACTGCGGGGCGGCCGGGGCGCGGTCGTCGCGGGAGCCGCCGGCGGGTTCATGAACTCTGCGGCGGGGGTGGGCGGCCCGCCCGTGTCCCTGTACGCCGTCAACGCGGGCTGGACCGTACGGGAGTTCGTGCCGAACGCGCAGTTCTACGGCGTACTCGTCAACGCGTTCTCCGTGGCCTCCAACGGCCTCCCCCGGCTCGGTGCCCCGGTGTGGGGGCTGGCCGTGGCAGCCATGGCAGTGGGGGCCGGGATCGGAAAGGTGCTCGCGGAGCGCGTGCCGGAGCGGCGGGCCCGGCAGCTTGTGCTGTTGCTGGCGTTGGGGGGTGGGGCCAGCACCCTGGGCAAAGGGCTGTGGGGGCTGTGAGCCGTACTAAGGCTTGGCGGGGCCGTCGGTGGCTTCGGTGCCCTGCTCGTATGCAGCTTCGAGTCGGAGGAGTGCCTCCTCGGACAGGTCTCGGACGGCGTCTCCCATGCCCTCCAACAGGCCGAACAACATGATGGACAGCGGATGTTCATCGCCGAGGTCCGAGAACATGTCCACGATGAGGCTCTGCAACCGCTCGCTGTAGCGCTCGTCGCGCGTGGCCGTGTAGACCTGCATCAGCGCTACGCGCGCGGCGGCGGTGTCGCCGTGATCCTCACCGAGTACGCGGACACAGGTGGCGACGTACGCCTCCGCCTGTGCCACATCCTCCGCGGAGGCCCGGGGCAGCTGCGGCGGCGTGGCGGCCACGGTCTGCTCGACGAAGTCACGCATCACCGTGCCGAGGTCCTCGCGGCTCCCCAGACCGCCGAGAAGTCCCCTTACCAGGTCACCGACCGGGGCGCCCAGGAAGTCGGGTGCCTGAGCCAGCATGATGGCCATGGCCTGCGCGGAAAGCGTCTCGGGGTGCTCAGCACCCAGCGCGCGCTCACAGTCGGCGAGCAGTTCCTGCATCATGGCGCGCGACCGCGCCAGGTCACCGGTCTCGACGATCTGCAACACCAGCGAGTTGCGTGCCGCGAAGGTCCGGGGATCGTCCTCGCCCAGCACGCGTGAGCACTCGGCGATGACCTCCTCGGTCAGTCGGAGCGCCCGCTCCACATCCCCCGCGAGCGCGGCCGTCTTGGACGCGTTCATGAGCGCCGAGAGCGTCACCTCGTGGTCGTCGCCCAGGACCCTGCGACAGGTGGCGAGTGTCTCCTCGGCCATCGTGGTGGCCTGCGCGACGTCGCCGTTCATCCGGTGGGCGTGAGTGAGCTCGGTCCGTGCCTCCAGGGTTTCCACCGCCTCGGTGCCGTGCAGCCGTACGCAGTCGGCCTCGGCCCGGCGCAGCAGGTCGAGCGCACGGGGAGCGAGGCGGGTCGCGACGGAGAGCATGTGGTTGCCCGCCCTCGTGAGCAGCCGCGCCATCGCCGCCGTGTCCGTCTCGGGCGGCGCGGACTCGGCCAGCGCCTCGACATGCGGCAGCAGGGCACGCATGACCGGCCAGGCGGCCGGATCCCGGGTGTCCGCGGGCAGCGCCCCCGCCAGTGCGTCCATCGCCGTCGCGCGGGCCCGCGCGATCGTTTCGGCGCTTCGGTGCCGACCGTCGTCCGCAGTGCGCGACACAGCCTGCACCAACCGGTGCACGGACACCGTGTCCTCGTGCAACGTGATCATGCTGTGTGCCTTGAGCCGCCCGAGGGCCGTGCGTACGGCGTAGGAAGGGCCAAGGGCGTTGAGGAGCGAGCGGGGGGCGCCGTCGGAGGCGTACCAGGCGAGGACCAGGAGGATCGTGCCGGCCAGCGGGTCGTCGGCGAGCCGGTCCAGGGTCAGGTGCCAGATGCGGGCGACGGTGCGCTCGTTGTCACCGCCCTCGTCCGTGGCGGCGTACATGTGGGCGGGGTGGGCGGTCAGTTCGGCGAGGTACTCGCGGGCCGTGCTGCTGGTCTGCTCGCAGTACGCGGCCGCCTGCGCGACCGCCAGCGGAAGACAGCCCAGCTCCTCGCAGACTTCGGCGACCCCCTCACGGCCGGTGTCGGCCCCGCCCCGCTTCCGGGTGAACAGGTCCACCGCGTCCTCGACGGACAGGACGTCGAGGGAGACGGGCTCGGCGATGCCCTGCCAGCCTCCCGCACGGCGGCTGGTGATCAGGAACCGGCCCGAAGCCGCCCTGGCCAGAAGGGGTTTGATGTCCGCCGGGTCGGCGACGTTGTCGAGGACGAGCAGCCAGCCGGTATGCGAGGAGAGCCACTGCAGGGCCCACTCGGCCAACTGCTCCTGGGGCAGCAGCGTGACCAGGGCGGGCCGCAGGGCGGCCGTGAGACCGGCGAGGCCGGCGTCGACCGCGTCGCGGCTGTCGGCGGTGATCCACCACACCGGCGCGTGGTCCCTGGCGAAGCCGGACGCCCAGCGGGCGGCGAGCGTGGACTTGCCGATGCCACCGAGCCCGTGCACCGCATGCACGACGGCCTGACCCGGGGCGTTCAACGCGGCGTCCAGCAGCGCGAGTTCCCGGCCGCGACCCACGAACAGCGCCGCCCGCTCAGGGATGTTGGCCAAGTCCTTCGGGCAGTCGACGGATTCGGGCGACGGGTACGCCTCCGGTGACAGCATCGTCAGCGTGTCGGCGTCGATGTGCAGGCCGACCGCACCCTGCCCGGTGATCGCCTGGGCAATGTTCCCGCCGGCGGCGACGGCGGACTCGCCGGATGCCGCCACACCGGGCCGTCGCTCGAACAGGGAACTCATGGGCACATCATGACCCGCGGGCGAACCGGACGTCAGGCGAGTGCGGAGAGTCGAGCAGCGGACCTGAGGGCCCGGCTGCTCGCCGCCCGCACCCCAATTCCCGGCTACGGCTGAACTGCTCCGGCCGGTCGGGCTACTTGACCGTCCGCAACCCCAGCGGGCCCGCGATCTCCTCCGCCATGACCTTGCCCGCTGCCTCTTCGAGGGCCTCCTCGCCGAGGTCCTGGTCGGTGTCGAGGCCGTCCAGCTCCTCCAGGGGCTGGTTCAGGCGGACGTGGGCGACCAGGGACTGAAGGGCGCGGAGGGTGGCCGAGGCGGTGGAGCCCCAGTTGGAGAAGTACGAGAACTGCCACCACCACATGGCCTCGGTGGTGCGGCCCGCGCGGTAGTGGGCCATGCCGTGGCGCAGGTCGGCGATCACGTCCGCCAGGTCGTCCGAGATCCGGGCCGGGACCGGCGCCTTGCGGGGCTCGTACGGGTCGAAGACCTCGGAGTAGACGTCGATCGGTTCGAGCATGACCGCCAGGCGCTCGCGGAGCTCGTCGACATCCGGCTCCGGGCCCAGGTCGGGCTCGTACCGCTCGTCCGGGACGATGTCCTCGTGCGCGCCCAGACGGCCGCCGGCCAGCAGGAGCTGGGAGACCTCGAGGAGCAGGAAGGGCACGGCCGAGTCCGGCTCGTCGCCCTTGGCGATCTCGGCGACCGCGACGAGGAAGCTCGCGACCTGGTCCGCGATCTGGACCGCGAAGTCGTCCGGGTCCTGACCGGTCTCGTGCAGCGTGGCGTCAGACATCTAGGAGTCGTCTCCCCTCGAAGGCGCGGCCGAGTGTGACCTCGTCCGCGTATTCCAGGTCGCCACCCACCGGGAGGCCGCTGGCCAGGCGGGTGACCTTGAGGCCCATGGGCTTGATCATGCGGGCGAGGTACGTGGCCGTGGCCTCGCCCTCCAGGTTCGGGTCCGTGGCCAGGATCAGCTCGGTGACCGTGCCGTCCGCCAGGCGGGCCAGGAGTTCCCTTATACGGAGATCGTCCGGGCCCACGCCCTCGATGGGGCTGATCGCGCCGCCGAGCACGTGGTACTTGCCGCGGAACTCGCGGGTCCGCTCGACGGCGACGACGTCCTTGGGTTCCTCGACCACGCAGATGACGGAGAGGTCGCGGCGCGGGTCGCGGCAGATGTTGCACAGCTCTTCCTGCGCCACGTTCCCGCAGGTCGCGCAGAAGCGGACCTTCGCCTTGACCTCCATGAGGCACTGCGCGAGCCGGCGGACGTCCGTCGGCTCGGCCTGCAGGATGTGGAAGGCGATCCGCTGCGCGCTCTTGGGACCGACGCCGGGCAACCGCCCCAGTTCGTCGATGAGGTCCTGGACCACGCCTTCGTACACGGACTGCCACCCTTTCCTGTTCCTGGAGTCCTTCGGTACATCCGGTCAGTACGTACGGTAGTTGGCCGCCGCCCGTCTTAGAAAGGCAGGCCCGGGATGCCGCTGCCGCCGCCGAGACCCTGGGCGAGCGGGCCGAGCTTCTGCTGCTGGAGCGCCTGGGCGTTCTCGTTCGCCGCCTGGACCGCCGCGACGACCAGATCCGCGAGGGTCTCGGTGTCCTCCGGGTCCACGGCCTTCGGGTCGATGACCAGGCCGCGCAGCTCGCCCGAGCCCGTCACCGTGGCCTTGACCAGGCCGCCGCCCGCCTGTCCTTCGACCTCGGTGCGCGCCAGTTCCTCCTGCGCGTTCGCGAGGTCCTGCTGCATCTTCTGGGCCTGCTGGAGCAGCTGCTGCATGTTGGGCTGGCCACCACCGGGAATCACGATCAGCTCCTGGTTTCGTACGGCTGTGTGGACGGACTTTTCCCGTCAGCCCGAGCCTACGTGGTTGACGGGCCCATCGCCCAAGCACTCTTTCGAGTGAGGACCTGGTCAGGCCTATACCTGATCAAGACCCTCGTCCAGGCGTAAAAGTGGCGAAAACCGGTCCATCGCCACCCATTGGGCGGTAGGAAGGGGGCGGCGCTTCAGCACCAGGCGTCACGCAGGCTTCACGGGCCGTCACGCAATGTCGTCAGTAGGGAGTGCCGGGTGAACCAGCCGGAGATGCAGCCCGAGGGGCCGCTCCAGGACGGTGACGGACGGGACGGCGGTGGGGCGGGTCCGCGGCCGGGAGTGCCGGGGCTGCCCGGCATTCCGGGGGCTGCGGGTGACCTGACCGGCCGGCCGTTTCCGCTCGGCGACTGGGGGGAGCCCGCCGAGCGGCTTCACGAGCTGTACCGGTGGGTGGAGCGGGGGGCTCTCGGCACCGCTGAGTGGTACCTCGCCGACCGGGTCTGGAAGCGGCGGGGTGCGCGGGTGCTGCGCGGCGGGGCGGCGCTCGGGGCGGTCGCCGGAGCCGCGCTGCCGCTGATCGACCTCACCGGCGTGGTCGGCGGGGTCGCGGCCTGGGGATATCTGGCGCTGCTGCTCGCGGTCGCGTGCGTGGCCGGTGACCGGTTCTTCGGGGTCACCTCCGGGTGGATAAGGGACGTGGCCACCGCGCAGGCCGTGCAGCGGCGGCTCCAGGTGCTCCAGTTCGACTGGGCGAGCGAGAGTGTGCGGGAGGTGCTGGGGCCCGCCGAGGGGACCGCGGGTGAGGCGGCGGAGCGGTGTCTCGGGGTGCTGCGGCGGTTCTCCGAGGACGTGACGGAGCTGGTGCGGGCGGAGACGGCGGACTGGATGGTGGAGTTCCGAACGGGGGCTGCGCCGCTGGGGTTGCAGTCGTCGGTGGTCGCTCCCCGGGGGGAGGGTTCCCTCCCGCCCGGGCGGTTTCCGCTGCCGCCGGGGGCTCGGCCGAACATGCCTCGGCAGCGGCCGCCGGAGCCGCGGTGACGCCGGGTCCTGTGGCCCGGGGTCCCGTCCCTGGGGGGGGGGGGGGGGGGGGGGGGGGGGGGGGGGGGGGGGGGGGGGGGGGGGGGGGGGGGGGGGGGGGGGGGGGGGGGGCCCCGTCCCTGGGGGCTCCCCCCCCAGGCCCCCGGTCGCCCTGAACGGGCTTGTCCTCAAACGCCGGACGGGCTGAAAAACCTCGCCCGGCCGGAGCTGGAAGGCGCGAACCCAGCAGGTGGGAATACCGGTCAGCCGGACTTCGTGTACGTGAGTGACTCGATGGAGTTCTTCGTCACGCGGTGCAGGCGGCCGTCCGGGAGGAGGGTGACCTCGGAGGCCTGGCCCGGGCTGCAGGTGGGGGCCTCGCCGACGGTGACGGTGGAGGGGCCGATCTCCAGGGGGCCGTCGCCGGTCGGGGCCTCGGCCAACTCGGCCTGGAAGACGCAGTGGTAGCTGCCGCCGTCCTTCGTGGGGCCGTCGGCCGTGACCGAGACGACCGTGTCGCCGACCTCGCCCTGCTGGATGACCAGCTTGCGGGTGCTGTGCCCGGTGTCGTTGTCGATGGTCCCCTGCCAGGTGCCGAGGTAGCCCGTCGGGATCTTCCCGTCCTGCGGCGGCTGAGTAGTGGTGGGCGGCGTCGTCGTCGGACTCGTGGGCGAGGGCTCAGGCGTGGTCGGGCCCGGTGTCGTCGGGGCCGTGGTGGTCGGGCCGGGGTTTGCCTCGTCGCCCTTCCCGTCGTCCCGCATCAGCGCGTACACCGAACCGCCCGCGCCGAGCGCGACGATCAGCGCCACGACGATCAGCACCGCCGTGGAACGACCGTTCCGGCGCGGCGGCTCCGGCTGCCCGGCGGGGGCGACTCCCGGACCGTAGGGGGGTGTTGTGCCGGGCCCGTACGGCGGGGTCGAGCCGAGGGCGGGACCGTACCCCGGGGTCGGGGCGGCGCCCCAGCCGGCCTGCGGGTAGCCGTACGCGGGGTGGACCGGCGGCGACTGCGGGTGCTGCTGGGGATAGCCGTAGGCGGGGTGCACGGGGCCGGGGCCCGCCGCGGGCGGGGTGGCCGGCGGCGGGGGCTGGCTCGTGCCCGAGATCATCGTCGGCAGGTGGTCCAGCGACGCCGGCGGCCCCGGCGGAAGCGCGGGCGGGCCGTCGTCGGCGGAGGCCGCAGCGTGCTCCGGGGAGGCCTCGGGGGCGTCCTGTACCGAAGCGGCGGGAGCGGCGGTGGACGGGGGCTTGGACAGGTCCGTGGGCGGCGGGGCGGCGGGAAGCGCGAGCCGCTCCGGCGGGGCGGGCTCGTCCGGATCCTCCGTGTCCAGCAACTGCACGGCGTGCCGCCCCAGTTGGGCCACCAACGCGCTCGGCAGCCACGGATCGCGGGTCCGCCCGTCCGAGACGGTGTCCTCCGCGCCCGTCCGCTCCAGGATGTCCTCAAGCGTGGGCCGCCCGGCGGGATCCTTGCGCAGGCACTCCCGTACGAGGTCGGTGAGGCCCTCCGGCAGGTTCGTCAGGTCGGGCTCCTCCTGCGCGATGCGGAACATCAGCGCGTGCACCCCGCTGTTGGCCGCCCCGAAGGGAAGGGCGCCCGTGGCGGCGTAGGAGAGGACCGAGCCCAGGCAGAAGATGTCGCACGCGGGCGTGATCCGGTCGCCGCGGACCTGCTCGGGCGCCATGAACCCGGGCGAGCCGACGAGCGCACCGGTGCGGGTGAGGCCGCCGTCGGTCACCGTCTCCAGGGCGCGTGCGATGCCGAAGTCGATGACGCGCGGGCCGTCGATCGTGACCAGCACGTTGGAGGGCTTGAGGTCACGGTGGATGAGCCCGGCGGAGTGGATGTCCTGGAGTGCGTGCGCGAGACCGGCGGCGAGGATGCGCACCGAGCGCTCGGGCAGGGCGCCGTGGTCGTGGCCCACGACGGCCTGGAGGGAGGGCCCGGCGACGTAGCCGGTGGCCACCCACGGGATGTGGGCCTCGGTGTCGGCGTCGAGGACGGGCGCGGTCCAGTAGCCGCCGACCCTCCGCGCGGCCTGTACCTCCTGCCGGAAGCGGGCCCGGAACTCCTCCTGCTCGGCGAGTTCCTCGCGCACCAGCTTGACCGCGACGGTACGTCCGCGGTCGGACCGCGCCAGGTACACGTGGCCCATGCCGCCCGCGCCCAGCCGCGCCAGCAGCCGATACGCGCCGATTCGCTGCGGATCCCCCGGCCCAAGCTTCTCCATCGCTGCGCCACCCTCCCCCGTACGTGTGCAACAGATCGAGGATAGTGCGGCTCCCCGGGGAGGTGGGTGGGGCGGTGTCTACGGTTCCGTAACAGGCTTCGGTCCCTCCGTGACCTCGTCGAGCACCGCCGACAGCCGCTCCAGCACCCGTACCGTCTCCGCGAACGCGGGCTCGCCGAGCGCCTCCGCCAGGCGGTCGGCGAGGGCCGCGTGGCCGGGGCCGATCCTCGCGATCGCGGCGCGGCCCTGCTCGGTCGGCGTGAGGAGCTTGGCTCGGCGGTGGGCGGGGTTGGGCAGGTACTCGGCCAGCCCCTCCCGCACCAGCAGGTCGGCGACCCGCTGCACGCCCTGCCGGGTCATGCCCATGACGCGGGCGATCCCGGAGACGGGCAGCGGCTCGCGCAGCACCGCGCCGAGCACCTGCCACCAGGCCGCGGTGAGCCCGGCCGGGCGGGCCAACTCCTCGGACACGGCGAGCAGTTGGCCGTTGAGCCGGAAGACGCCGAGTGCGGTGCGGCTGAGCAGGTCCTGACGCTCGCGGCTCACCGAGCCGCCTGCTGGAGCACGGCGAAGGCCTCGGCGTCCGAGTCGTGGTGGAGCCGGTACCAGGCGTCCAGCACCTCACCGTCGTACACGCCGAGCAGGCGGAAGACCTCGCGGGCGAAGGCGACGGGTTCGGTCGGGCCCGCGGTGACCAGGTTCCCGTCGGTGACGGCGTCGGTGTCGACGTAGCGCTCGGCGCCCTTGTACGCGGTGGCGGCGAGGTAGAACGACACCGCGCTGGTGTGGTCGCGGTCGTCGAGCAGACCCTCCCGGGCGAGCCCGGCGGTCGCTCCGCAGATCGCGGCGACGGGCGTGCCCGCGTCGAGGAACGCGCGGGCCCTGCGGGCGAAGGGGGCGAGGTCGTCGCCCGCGTCCCAGAGGTCGGCGCCGGGCAGGATCAGCAGCGCGCTCTCCTGCGGCTCCACGTCGTCCAGCGCGAGGTCGGGCTCGACGCGCAGGCCGCCGATGCTCGTCACCGGTGCGCGGGTGGGGCCGACGGTCCGGATCTCGTAGCCCGCGCGGGCCAGGTAGGCGGTCGTGTGCCCCGTCTCCCAGTCGGCGAAGGTGTCGTACACGGCGAGATGCACGGGCTTGCGGTTCGCGGTCACTGTGCTCATCGCTCCTCCTCGGGCAGACCTGCATTCGATGACAACATGCTGTCATTTCGACAGCATGTTGTCAATGGCGCGCAGGGGACCCTGGCTGTCCCGACCCACCACGCGACAACCTGTCGCGGAAACCCCCCGACCGCAGACAGGACGCCGATATCGCGTCCGTATCGCGGACATTTACGCTCGGGCGCATGACCCCTCAGCCCAACCCCCAGGCCGGCGCCGCCGTGAAGGCCGCGGACCGTGCGCATGTGTTCCACTCCTGGTCCGCGCAGGAGCTCATCGACCCGCTCGCCGTCGCCGGCGCGGAGGGGTCGTACTTCTGGGACTACGAAGGCAAGCGGTATCTGGACTTCACCAGTGGGCTCGTCTTCACCAACATCGGGTACCAGCACCCGAAGGTCGTCGCCGCGATCCAGGAGCAGGCCGCAACCCTGACCACCTTCGCGCCCGCCTTCGCCGTCGAGGCCCGCTCGGAGGCGGCCCGGCTGATCGCCGAGCGGACCCCTGGCGACCTGGACAAGATCTTCTTCACCAACGGCGGCGCGGAGGCCGTGGAGAACGCCACCCGGATGGCCCGGCTGCACACCGGCCGCCCGAAGGTGCTCTCCGCCTACCGCTCGTACCACGGCGCCACCTCCACCGCGATCAACCTCACCGGTGACCCGCGGCGCTGGCCGAACGACAGCGGCGCGGCCGGGGTCGTGCACTTCTGGGCGCCCTTCCTCTACCGCAGCCCCTTCCACTCCGAGACGGAGCAGCAGGAGTCCGAGCGGGCGCTGCAGCACCTTGAGGACACCATCGTCTTCGAGGGCGCGGCCACCATCGCCGCGATCATCCTGGAGACCATCCCGGGGACGGCCGGGATCATGACCCCGCCGCCGGGCTACCTCACCGGCGTCCGCGAGATCTGCGACCGCTACGGCATCGTGCTGATCCTCGACGAGGTCATGGCCGGGTTCGGGCGGACCGGCAAGTGGTTCGCCGCCGACCACTTCGACGTCGTACCGGACCTGATGACCTTCGCGAAGGGCGTGAACTCCGGATACGTGCCGCTCGGCGGTGTCGCCATCTCCGGCGCCATCGCGGAGACGTTCGCCAAGCGGCCCTACCCGGGCGGGCTCACCTACTCCGGGCACCCGCTCGCCTGCGCGGCCGCCGTCGCCACCATCAACGTGATGGAGGACGAGGACATCGTCGGGCAGGCCGCGCGCATCGGCGAGAGCGTGCTCGGCCCCGGGCTGCGCGCCCTGGCCGAGCGGCACCCCAGCGTGGGCGAGGTCCGCGGCACCGGTGTCTTCTGGGCGCTGGAGCTGGTGAAGAACCGGGAGACCCGGGAGCCGCTGGTGCCGTACAACGCGGCGGGGGCCGACAACGCGCCGATGGCCGCGTTCGGGGCGGCGGCGAAGGCCCACGGACTGTGGCCCTTCATCAACATGAACCGTACGCACGTCGTGCCGCCGTGCAACGTCTCCGAGGCCGAGGCCAAGGAAGGGCTCGCGGCCCTGGACGAGGCCCTGTCCGTGGCGGACGAGCACACGGTGTGACCCGTCCCCGCCCGCTCACCCTCCGGACAGGCTGACAGCCGGTCCCGGGAACCCCACCGCGTATGGTGACGTGCTCGTAGATACAGGCAAGCGCCGACGACCACGTATCCGTACGCGATGGGGGAGCGACACACCATGCCCGGCACCGGTACCGGCGGCAATGGCGCCGTAACCCGTAGCACCCTGCGGCAGCAGATCGCGGACGCACTCCGTGACGAGGTGCTGGCAGGCCGGCTCCAGCCGGGC
This sequence comes from Streptomyces sp. SAS_270, assembly GCF_052543295.1. Classification (NCBI taxonomy): domain Bacteria; kingdom Bacillati; phylum Actinomycetota; class Actinomycetes; order Kitasatosporales; family Streptomycetaceae; genus Streptomyces; species Streptomyces sp. SAS_270. The sequence goes on along the minus strand of NZ_JBMNDS010000080.1, from coordinate 4,714 downwards.
CAGGAGTTCACGGTGAAGGAGATCGCCGAGCAGTACGGCGTCTCCGCGACGCCCGTCCGCGAGGCCCTGGTCGACCTGTCGGCGCAGGGCCTCCTGGACTCCGTCCAGCACCGCGGCTTCCAGGTCCACGAGTACTCGCTCGGCGACTACCGCGACATGATCGAGGCCCGCAGCCTGGTCACCGACGGCATCTTCCGCAGCGCCCGGGCGCAGCAGCTGGACGACCCCCGCATCGCGGCCGCCCTCGGCGGGGTCCGGCGGCGCGGCGAGGAGGCCCAGCGCGCGGCCGGCGCCGGCGACCTGAACATCCTCATCGGCTACGACCTCCGCTTCTGGCGCGAGCTCAGCGGCCTCTTCGGCAACCCCTACCTCTCCGACTTCCTGCACCGCCTGCGCGTGCAGTCCTGGGTGTGCGCGGTGCAGCACCTGCGCCTGGTGACCGACCTGAAGGGCCGGCTCTGGTCGCAGCACACGGAACTGGTGGACGCCCTCGTGGACCGGGACGCGGAGGGGGCGCACGCGATCGTGGCCGCCTACAACGCGCACTCGCTCGCCCTCATCGAGCGGCTGGCCGCCCCCTCCGCGGGGCCCGCCGGTGGGGAATCCGCGGAAATCGACGGATCCGCCGGATGAGCGCGACCGCCGCTTCCGACGTCATAGAGGACATGCCGGCCACCGCCCTCGACCTGACGGTCGTCGTTCCCGCGTACAACGAGGAGCAGCGCCTCGCGCCGACGCTGGAGGCGATCACCGCCTACCTCCACGACACCGAGGCCGAGTGGGAGCTGATCGTCGTCGACGACGGCTCCACGGACGGCACCCGCGACGTCGTCACCGCCGCGTCCGCCCGCGACCCGCGCATCCAGCTCGTCACCAGCCCCCGCAACCGCGGCAAGGGGCATGCCCTGCGCCTCGGCGTCGCCGCCTCCTACGGCCGCCGGGTGCTGGTCACCGACGCCGACCTGGCTGCGCCCATCGAGGAGCTGGAGCGGCTCGACAAGGCGCTGGCCGACGGTCAGGCGGCGGCGATCGGCTCGCGCGCGACGGCGGGCGCGACGATAGAGACGCACCAGCACCGGCTGCGCGAGTTCCTCGGCCGCGCCGGGAACTTCCTGATACGCAGCGTCGCGGTGCCCGGCATACGCGACACCCAGTGCGGCTTCAAGCTCTTCGACGGCGACCGCGCCCGCGAGGCGTTCGCCGCGTCCCGGCTCAACGGCTGGGGCATAGACGTGGAGGTCCTCCAGCACTTCCGCCGCTCCGGCTGGTCCGTGGCCGAGGTCCCGGTCCGCTGGGCGCACCAGCCCGGCTCGAAGGTACGGCCCCTCGACTACGGCCGCGTCCTCGCCGAACTGACCCTCCTCAAGATCCGCTCGGTACGCCGCGCCGACGTCCTCGCGGTCACCCTCTTCCTCCTGATGGCCGTGGCCCTCTACTCCGGCCGCTGGACGGACCCCGGCAACCGCTACCTCCCCGACTCCCTCCAGGACCAGAACCAGTGGGAGTGGTTCTTCGCGGTGACCGCGGACAACGTCAGCCACTTCCGCAACCCGCTCTTCACCACCCTCCAGGGCTTCCCCGACGGCGTGAACCTCATGGCCAACACGGTCATGCTGGGCCTGTCGGTGCCCTTCGCGCCGGTCACCCTGCTCTTCGGCCCGGCGGTCTCGCTCACCCTGGTGATGACGCTGGGCCTGGCCGCGACGGCCGCCGCCTGGTACTGGCTGGTCGTGAAAAGGGTCGTACGCCACCGGGTCGCGGCCTTCTTCGGCGCGGCCCTCGCGGCCTTCGCTCCCCCGATGGTCAGCCACGCCAACGCCCACCCGAACTTCATGATCCTGTTCATGGTCCCGCTGATCATCGACCGGGCGCTGCGGCTGTGCGCGGGCACCCGGGTGGTGCGCGACGGGGTCGTGCTCGGGCTGATGGCGGCGTACCAGATCTTCCTCGGCGAGGAGCCGCTGCTGCTCGCCGCGATGGGGCTGCTGCTCTTCACGCTCGGCTACGCGGCCGTGCGCAGGGATGTCGCGAAGGAGTCCTGGCGCCCGCTGCTGAACGGTCTGGCGATCGCCGGAGCCGTCTGTCTGCCCCTCGTCCTGTTCCCCCTGTACTGGCAGTTCGCGGGGCCGCAGAGCTACAAGAGCGTGCTGCACGGCGACAACGCCGGCAACAGCCCCCTCGCCCTCCTCTCCTTCGCCGAGCGCTCGCTCGTCGCCGGGAACGCGGAGACGGCGAACGCGCTCTCCCTCAACCCCACCGAGCAGAACGCCTTCTACGGCTGGCCGCTCGCCGTGTTCACCTTCGCGGTCGTCATACGGCTGTGGGACCAGGCCCTCGTCAAGGCGCTCGCCTTCACGACGCTCGCGGCGGCCTTCCTCTCGCTCGGCCCCAAGTTCCGCATCCCGCTGACGGACGTGGTGCTGCCGGGCCCCTGGGCGCTGCTCGCGCACAAGCCGCTCTTCGAGTCGGTGATCGAGGGACGGGTCGCGATGATCTGCGCGCCCGCCCTGGGCATGCTGGTCGCGATCGCGATCGAACGCCTGGTCAGGGTGCGTGGCCTCGGCACGCAGTACGTCGGCCTCGTCGCCGTCGCGGCCGCGCTGATCCCGCTCGTTCCCGCACCCCTCAAGGCCGTGGACCGCGTGGCCGTGCCCGACTTCATCGCCGACGGGACGTGGAAGGCGTACGTCGGCGAGGGCGAGTCGCTCGTCCCGGTGCCTGTGCCCGACCCGGGCAACGCGGAGGCGCTGCACTGGCAGACCGCGGCGGACCTGGGCTTCTCGCTGCCCGGCGGCTACTTCAACGGCCCCTACGGCAAGGATCGCATCGGCATCTACGGCGCCGCGCCCCGCTACACCTCCAACCTCCTGCGCGACGTCCGCTACACCGGCGTCCCCCCGGTCATCGGCAAGAACTGGCGGGCCCAGGCGAAGCGCGACTTCGCCTTCTGGAAGGCGGGCGCGCTGGTGCTGGCCCCGCAGCCGAACGACGCGGTGCTGCGCAAGGCGGTGGACCAGTTGGTGGGGCGGCCCGGGAAGTGGGTCGACGGGGTGTGGGTATGGGACCTGCACGCGGGGAACTGAGCGCGTAGAAGCCGAACCCGAGCACATCCGAGGGGGGACGGGATGCGCCCCGCACGCATTACGCTGCCCTGACCGATATGCCGTCCAAGGAGCTAGAGGAGCTGTCAGTTGGCCTGTGACCTGTGGCTGGTCCCGCTCGTCGACGTGTTGTGCCACACGCCGGACAACCCGTTCGCCGACGAACTCGCGCTCTACAACAAGGCGCTGGCCGAGGCCGGCCTGCCGCCGGTACCGGTGTACCAGTACATGCCGGGGCTGTCCGGCGAGGTCGCCCCGGTCGCGGGCTTCGACTACGACGCGCTGCACTTCCTGCGCCGGGCGTACCTGCTGCAGATGTGCGGCCTGGCGGTGACGCCGGTGGACGAACTCGGCGGCGACTACGAACAGTTGCTGGAGATGTTCGAGACGAACGCCCAGCAGTCGCACCTGGTCTGGCACTACGACCACGCGGGTGCCTACGTCCCGGTGGACTTCCCGCACCCCCTCGCCAACGACGATCTCCTCGCGGGCGGCGGCCCCTTGGGCTCCTCCCAGACGCTGCTGCGCGAACTCGAGTTCGTGGCCCCGTCGATCGGCATAGACCCGGCGAACCCGCCCGTGCCCCCGCAGCCCCCGGCCGCCCCCACGGCCCTGGAGGAACCGGCGGCTCCCGCCCCGTACGACTCCAGCCCGTTCGCCCGCGAGCGCCACGTCTGGCTCGGCCTGCACGCGGCGGCGACACGGAGCCTGGCGCAAGGATCGATGATCATCTTCAGCTAGGGGGCTTCTGCACCGACTGCGAGACGTTCCCGCCCGCCCGTACGGCATCCGCGATCAACTGCCGTACCGGGCGCGGAGGGGCGGTCAGCAGTCCCGGCAGGTCGCTCGCGCCGCCGTCCGCCGCAAGCCACCCGGCCTTGAGGTTGGCGAACACCGAGACGGCGTGGCCGACCTGGTAGGGCAGCAGACCGCTGCGCGTGAGCGCGGCGCGCGTCGCACCCAGCGGCGCCGACTCGTAGCGCACCGCACGGCCCAGCTCGCGGGCCAGCACCTCCGCGATGTCGTCGCCGTGCAGCGCGTCGACGCCCTCCAGCTCGTAGACGCGTCCGGCGTGACGTCCGGGGGTCCCGGTGGTGAGGTCGGCGTGGGCCTCCAGCGCCACCCGGGCCGCGACGTCGGCGAGGTCCTCGCGGGCCACCACCGAGATACGGCCGTCGCCGAACGGCGCGCTGAACACGCCTGTCCCGGCGGCCGGTCCGGCGCCCGCGACGGCGAGCCCGACCGGCACCTCCACGTACAGCCCGTTGCGCAGCACAGTGGTGGCGAACGGGGCCGCGGCCAGCCGTTCCTCCGTCCAGCGGTGCGGGACGGCGATGGTGAGGCGCTCTCCGGAACCGGCCAGGCTGGTGTAGATCACATGCCGGACCCCGGCCGCGGCGGCCGCGTCCACGACCGCGCCGTGCCGGGCCAGAACCACGTCGTCCTCGGCGTACCCGGCCGAGACGAACACCAGGACGTCGACGCCCGCGAAGCCGTCTGCCAGGGACGCCGGATCGTCGAAGTCGATACGCCGCTCACCCGAGCCGGGCGCCGGGGAACGCGTCCCCGCGACGACCTCAAGGCCGCCCGGCAGCGGGGGGGGGGGGGAGGGT
>NZ_JBMNDS010000079.1:0-48184 GCF_052543295.1 Streptomyces sp. SAS_270 | reverse complement strand
GAACGCCTCGGCCGACTTCCCCGCCCACTTCAGGACCGCGTCCTCACCCGCCATCGACTTCACCGACCGCAGCGCATCCGACACGTCATCCGCGAAGTCGTGCAACGTCTTGGCCAGATGACGCACCCGGTCCGGATCACCCGGCGTCGGATCCTTGTCCAGGTCCAGAACGTGCCAGTCCCCCGGCCGATTCCCCGCCATGTCCATCCCCCGTAACGGCCACACCAGCACCAACATCAACAGCAACACGAACAGGCGTACGCAGGTGCGAAGTTACTAGGTGTGTGGGGCAAGGGGAAAGGTTGTATCAGTGAGGCGCGGGTGTGGCCTTGAGGGTGCGTATGAGTTTGTGCAGGCCTGTGGGGGAGGTGGTGAGGATGACGTTCGGGGCGTCGCTCTCGTGGAGGTGGATGGCTCCGGTGGGGGCGGCGGCGACGTGGAGGCAGTTGGCTGCTTCGGCGCTGTAGGTCGATTTCTGCCAGGCGAGTGGGGGCATGGGGGGGGCTCCTCAGAGTTCTCGGGCGATGTGCTGGATGAGGTCTCGGGACTTCTCTTGGGAGAGGGCGCGGGACTCCATGCGGTTCAGTACGGAGCGGTAGCGGTGCAACTGGGCCTCCGCATCGAGGAATTCGCATCCGTGGTCGGTGTCAAGGACGACGGTGTCGAGTTGAGGTACCGGCCCGGTGGCGCAGGTGATGGGTTGGCCCGAGGCGGGGAAGCCGGCTTCCCCGAAGGGGATCACTAGGACGGTAATGGTGCGCTGCTCGCTCATCTCCAGCAGGTAGCCGAGCTGGGCGCGGGCAATGTCCGGGCCGCCGAAGCCCATCCGCAGTGCCGCTTCGTGCACGAGGGCTCTGTACGGGGTCGGGGGCTCCCTGAAGAGGACCGCCTGGCGCTTCACGCGGTGTGAGACGCGGTGTTCGATCTCGTACGACCGCAGGGGCGGGACCGCTTCGCGCATCACCGCGCGGGCGTGCTCCGTGGTCTGCAACAGGCCGGGCATATGGATGGTGACAGCCACGCGCAGGGCCGTGGCGTGGTGCTCCAGCTCGGCCAGGTCCTGCAAGTCGGACGGGAGCGTGTCACGGTACTCCTCCCACCAGCCGCGTTTGCGGCCACCCGTCATCGCGGCGAGAGCGTCGACGTACGCCTCGTCGGGGCAGCTGTAGTTGCGGGCCAGCGTGCGTACGCGGTCGGCGCTCACGGCGTACCGCCCGGCTTCGATGTTGCTGATCCGCGCCTGCGGGCCGCCGAGCAGGTTCGCGGCGGCGGTTGAGCTGAGTCCCGCGCGCTCGCGGAGCTTCCGCAGCTCGAAGCCCAGGCGCTGCTGGCGCAGGGGCACGGTCGGGCTGGGCGGCATGGTGCGTTGCTTCCTTCTGTTGTGCGGGCTGAGGCATCACCCACACGAGTGGGTCTTGGTAGGTTTTCGCTACTTCAATGGAAGAACTTACATTCCTGACGCTACGTTGTGTCACGTACCGCCCAACTGCCCACGCCCACAAGCCGGGAGCGCACCGCAGTCAGGCATGCCACCACCCGGCGGAGCCGTTGAGCGAACCCAAGCCCCCACTCGCAGGAGCCATCCATGGTTACCGTATCCGCGTCCCCACCCTGGGTGTACGCCCTCCGTCTGCCTCATGACCCCCGCGCCGCACGTGTCGCACGTATGACCGTGCGGGCGGCGCTCCACGGGCACGGCATGTGCGAAGTCCTGGACGTCGTCGAGCTGTTGGCGTCCGAGTTGGTCAGCAATGCGTACCTGCACACGAAAGGGCCGGCCTCGCTGCGGCTGACCGCGCTCGGTGACGGGCGGTTGCGGGTGGGCGTGTGGGATACGCATCCTTATATCCCCGCTCCCTTCGAAAAGCCGCCCGGCGGACGCGTTCGTCCTGTGGCGGCTGGGTCCGAGGGAGGGCGCGGGCTGCTTCTCGTACAGGAATGCGCGGACTCTTGGGGTAGTTGGGCGTTTGGGGACGGCCTGCTCGGACGTGGTGCGGGGAAGCTGCTGTGGTTCGAGGTGGGTGGGCGGCGGAGTGGGGCTGCCTGACGTGATCGTGCAGGTAGCCGTATGGGAATTCGCCCTACGTGTTTGGAGTGGCATAGCTATGACCGTTGACGGGGTTCTCGTGAATCCGGAGCTGCTCCAGGGGCTCTACGGGTGCGTTCCCGTCATCCGTGAAGCGCGGGTTCGGTCGGTCAACTTGAACTGGCGGGGGCCCACCCTGACCCTGCGCGTCGATCTGGCCTCCTTTCCTGACGCCGAGGTGGCGCCGCAGGAGTGGGTCGACGCGGGGATGGACACCGTGCAGTGTCAGCTGGAGTTCCTGGCGGTGGAGGATCTCGCCCTGGCCCGGTGGTCGCCTCCGGTTGTCGCCGTGGTCGAGGTGGTTCCCTGGGGCGATCGGCGGCGTATGAGGGTGCGGGTCGGTGGTGAGGGGCTGGATCTGGAGTTCAGCAGTAGTGACTCGGTGGTCGTCCGTCATGTGAGTGCCTTCAAGGGGCGGGAGGACGGGGCGGACGGTGGAAGGCATCTCTTCGTGAGCAGGGTTGATGCCCGACGGCATACCTCCCTTCCCGGGACCGACGAGAAGACCTACTTCGCATGAGCGTGTTCGACGGGCTGCAACTCCTCGTGGCCGCCGGGGATTTGGCCGGACTGCGTGAGCTGTACGACGGGGACCCTCCGTCGCTGGACTCCTGCTCCCTCTTCTACGTGCACCTCGACGAACGCGGCGACTCGGTCACCCTGGGGTTCGAGACCGAGCGGCTGCCGTCCAAGCCTCCTTCGGAGTGGCGGCAGAAGCCCTTCAACATGTTTGAGTTCCACCTCGTCCTTGTCGGAGTGGAGGCTTTGCGCGTTCACGGGTGGGGGCCCGCTCAGGCAAAGGAGGTCGGGCTCGTCCGTCGGGACGGCGGGCGGGTCGATGTCACCTTGGGCGGGGCAGAGGACGGGATCCGGTTCCGGGCCTCCTCGGTGTCGCTGGGGCGGACGCGCGTCTACCTCGCCGCGCGCGGCTCGGAGTGACTGTGCGGCGGCTGTGTGTCCGCCCGTCCTGGTGGCAAGGGTTCGTCAAGGCCCGGTCAAGTCGGTCGGCGCTCGGTTTTGCCGGGGCGCGCCCGCGTGACACGGTGGGCAAGTTGCGTACGTGAAGGTTGAAGCCAGTTCGGCGCGTGGGGAGTTGGAGCAGTGAGCAAGCGGCAGGTGCAGAAGATGCTGCAGTTGATGGCGGCCGGGGAGCCTGTTGAGCTCGCCACTCCCATGTCTTCCGTGAAGAAGCTGGCCCGGCTCGCCTTCGTCGCCCAGCAGTTCGGGTACGAGTACGCGGACGCACGGCAGGGAGGGCGCAACGGGTCGGTGAAGATGCTCGTTCTGCCCGATCACAGCCCGCAGGCCCAGGCGCGTGCCGCGCAGAACTGGGCGCAGTATCCGCAGGCGAGGGACGGGGTCTCGCTGCCGCCTGTCGTTCCCGACGCGCTGGAGCTGCTCAAGGCCCGGATCAACTTCGATCTCACCGGCAAGAACGCCGAGAAGAGGATGGGGTACGGCGTCGTCGGTGTCAGCATCGGGTCCGTGGTGCTCGCCTATCGCCTCGGCGGGGAGTCCGCCGACTTCGTCGGTGCCGGCATCTTCTGGGCGATCATGATGGTCGTACTCGGGATCGGGTTCGTCGTCACGCGCAAGCGGAACGCCAAGTTCGCGGCGCGCTTGCACGCCGCCGGGTTCACGCCTGTGACGGAGCAGGACGGCCGGGTGCGGTATCTGCCGCCTGGGGCGGGCACGGGGGCGTACGCCCACCAGCCCTACCAGCCGCACCCGCAGCAGCCCCACCAGCAGCACGCCCCCGGCCCCTACGGCCAGCAGCCGCCGCCGTACGCCGCCGGACAGGCCCCGCACGGACAGGCCCCGCACGGACAGCAGACCCCCGCCCCCGCTCCCTACGGGCAGCCTGCTCAGCCCTCCGCCTCCGCCCCCTACGGCCAGCAGCCGACACCCACCCCTTACGGGCAGCAGTCAGCCCCCGGCGCCCCCTACGGCCAGCAGCCCCCCACCGGCCCCTACGCGCAGCCCGCCCAGCCCGCCCACCCCGCCCAGCCCTACGCCCCCTACGGCCAGCAGCCCCCCACCGGCCCCTACGGGCAGCCCCCTCAGCAGTAGCCCCTCCCGGCACTCGTCGACGTCCTCACCGAAGCCCCCCGCTCCGAGTGAGAGCAACGTTCCCTTCCAGTCACTCGTAGCCACAGGCCGGAAACGCGTCCTCCCTACCTTCGGATTCAGTCACTCGTCGTACGACAGCGAGCACCGGAGAACCGTGGAGGCGTCATGACAGCCCCGAGTACAGCCCCCGCATCGAGCAAGGGAGGCCGCTGGATCGAGCACTGGGATCCGGAGGACGAGGCCTTCTGGCAGGAGACCGGCGAGAAGGTCGCCCGGCGCAATCTGCTCTTCTCCGTGCTGTCCGAGCACATCGGGTTCTCGGTCTGGACCCTGTGGTCCGTGCTCGTGCTCTTCATGGGGCCCGAGTACGGGCTCACCCCGGCCGACAAGTTCATGCTGACGTCCATGGTGACGCTGGTCGGGGCCGTCGTACGGGTGCCGTACACCTTCGCCGTAGCGATCTTCGGCGGGCGGAACTGGACGATCGTCTCGGCGAGCCTGCTGCTCATCCCGACGATCGCCGCGTTCACCGTGATGAAGCCGGGGACATCGTTCAACACGTTCCTGCTCATCGGGCTGCTGGCCGGAATCGGCGGTGGCAACTTCGCCTCCTCCATGACGAACATCAACGCCTTCTTCCCGCTGCGGAAGAAGGGATGGGCCCTCGGGCTCAACGCCGGCGGCGGCAACATCGGCGTGCCGGTCATCCAGCTCGTGGCGCTCGCGATCATCGGCGCGAGCGGCGGGCCGCGCGTGCTGCTGGGGATCTACATCCCGCTCATCCTCGTCGCCGCCGTTCTCGCCGCCGTGTTCATGGACAACATCGCGAACGTGAAGAACGACACCGGTGCCGCCGTGGACGCCGCGAAGGACGCGCACACCTGGATCATGGCCTTCCTCTACGTCGGCACGTTCGGGTCGTTCATCGGCTACAGCTTCGCCTTCGGGCAGGTGCTGACCAACCAGTTCGGGCGTACGCCGCTGCAGGCCGCGTACCTCACCTTCATCGGCCCGCTGCTCGGCTCGCTGATCCGGCCCGTCGGCGGCTGGCTCGCCGACCGCTACGGCGGCGCGAAGATCACGCTGTGGAACTTCGTCGGCATGGCCGCGGCGACCGCCGTCCTCGTCGTCGCCTCCATGCAGAAGTCGCTGCCGCTGTTCGTCAGCGTGTTCGTGGTGCTCTTCGTACTCAGCGGGCTCGGCAACGGCTCGACGTACAAGATGATCCCCGGCATCTTCCAGGCCAAGGCCGTCGCCAAGGGGCTGGCGGGCGAAGAGGCCGCGTCCTACGGGCGCAGGCTCTCCGGTGCCTCGATGGGGCTCATCGGCGCGGTGGGCGCGCTCGGCGGCGTAGGGATCAACCTCGCCTTCCGGCAGTCCTTCCTCTCCTACCACTCCGGCACCGGCGCCTTCGTCACCTTCCTCGCCTTCTACGCCGCCTGCTTCGCGGTCACCTGGGCCGTATACCTTCGCCGCCCGGCCGCAGTGACACCGGCCACAGCTGCCGCATCCGAGGCGAAGCCGCAGCTCAGCTACGCCGAGGTGTGACGTAACACCGACGACATAAAGCGGAACCGAGCCTGTCATGGAGCATTGACAGGCTCGGTTCCGCCATAACTGGCCGGCCGTGCGGGAGCGGCCGCCACCGTACGACTCGACTAGCGCGAGACGAGAGCCATGTACGACGAACAGCAGCGCCCGGACCGGACGCCGGATTCCGGCTCGGACCGCACGCCGGACACCGCCGCCTCGGACCGCGGCCCGGACCGCACGCCCGACACCGCCGCCTCGGACCGCGGCCCGGACCCCGGTCCGGCCCACGGCCCCCTCGCGGGATTCACCATCGGAGTCACGGCCGCCCGGCGCGCCGACGAGCTCGGGGCGCTGCTCCAGCGGCGCGGGGCCTCCGTCCTGCACGCCCCCGCCCTGCGGATCGTGCCCCTCGCCGACGACAGCGAACTTCTCGCCGCCACCAAGGAAGTCATCGACCAGGCGCCGGACGTCGTGGTCGCCACCACCGCCATCGGCTTCCGGGGCTGGGTCGAGGCCGCCGACGGCTGGGGGCTCGGCGAGTCCCTGCTGGCCCGGATGCGTGGTGTCGAGCTGCTCGCCCGCGGCCCCAAGGTCAAGGGCGCCATACGGGCCGCCGGGCTTACCGAGGAGTGGTCGCCGTCCTCCGAGTCCATGGCCGAGGTGCTCGACCGGCTGCTGGAGGAGGGCGTCGACGGACGCCGTATCGCCGTACAGCTGCACGGTGAACCGCTGCCAGGCTTCGTCGAGTCGCTGCGGGTCGCCGGAGCGGAGGTCGTCGGGGTGCCGGTGTACCGGTGGCTGCCGCCGGAGGACCTCGGCCCCGTGGACCGGCTGCTCGAGGCGGCTGTCACCCGCGGCGTGGACGCGCTCACCTTCACCAGCGCACCCGCCGCCGCGTCCCTGCTCTCCCGTGCCGAGGACCGCGGCCTGCTGCCCGAACTGCTCGCCGCCCTGCGCCACGACGTGCTGCCCGCCTGTGTCGGCCCGGTCACCGCGCTGCCGCTGCAGGCCCACGGCGTGGACACCGTCTCACCCGACCGCTTCCGCCTCGGCCCCCTCGTCCAACTGCTGTGCCAGGAACTCCCGGGCCGCGCCCGTACGCTGCCGATCGCCGGCCACCGGGTCGAGATCCGCGGCCACGCCGTGCTGGTCGACGGGGCGCTGCGGCCCGTACCGCCCGCCGGAATGTCGCTGCTGCGTGCCCTGGCCCGGCAGCCCGGCTGGGTGGTGGCCCGCGCCGAGCTGCTGCGCGCGCTGCCCGGAGCCGGGCGGGACGAGCACGCCGTCGAGACGGCGATGGCCCGGCTGCGTACGGCCCTCGGGGCGCCCAAGCTCATCCAGACGGTGGTCAAGCGCGGCTACCGGCTCGCGCTCGACCCGGCGGCCGACTCCAAGTACTCCGACGCCTGACGCCTGCCGGACCGGCCGTACCGCCCGTGCAGCACGAGCGCCCGGGCCAGGCAGGCCAGCGCGAGCGTCGACAGCAGCGCCCGTACGACGTTCCACGCGACCCACGGGTCCTCGAACCGCTCGCGCACGGCGGCCGGGTCGGCGATCTTCGCCGGGTCGCCTGCGTTCGCGAGGTCGTTGTTGAGCGGGATGTTCACGACGATCGTGAAGAGGAACGCCAGCGTGTACGCCGCCAGCGCGGCCCACACCCAGCGGCGGTACGGCGAGCCGCGCAACTGCCAGGCGGAGACGGCCGTGAGCAGCAGCGCGCCCATGAAGCTGAGGAAGAACACCGGGTTCTGGATCACGTCGTTGATGTTCTGCATGACCTCGATGTAGACGCGGTCGTCGCTGCGGGCCAGCGACGGCATGATGTCGCAGGCGAAGATGTAGAAGACCCCGGCGATCAGGCCCATGGCGATCGCGGCCGCGCCCAGGACGGCCGTGGTGGCCGTACGGCGGCCTTCGCCGTTCTCGGTACTGCGGTTCGTCGCTGTGCTGCTGTTGGCTGTCATGAGGATCAGTCAACCGGCGCCGCGCCGGCGGTGACATGGCCCGGACGCGCGGCCGCATAAGCGGACGTCCAGGGCGGGCGCGGCACCTCCCCGGCCGCGGGTCTTCCGGCCGCGCGTGCAGCGGGGCACTGTAGCGGGTACGGGACTCGCAGAACGTCACCCAGCACGCCTCGCAGAACGTCTCCAGGAACCTTTCCTCTCCCTTCAGCGATCACCTCACGGATCACCTCACCGATCCCCTCACTTCACCGACCCCTCATGGCGGCAACCCCAAGGCGGTGACAGGCACATGGCATTGGGCACAGCCACGGCCACGGCCTCGTACGAACTGCGGTTCGACTCCGGGCGGATCTGCCTGGATCTCGTGGCGACCACCCATCCCGAGGAACGGCTCGACTCCGCCGCGCGGCTGCGGAACTGGATCACCGGCTCCGGGCTCGTGCCCGCGGGGACACCGCTCACGGCGGTCGACGCGGCCTGGCTCGCCTCCTTCCGTGAACTGCGCGGCCACGTGTCGCAGTTGGTGCGCGGGGAGCTGGACGGTCAGCCCGCCGACGCGGCGCTGGCCCGGGTCAACGCCGTGGCGCTGGGCACGCCGCCCGCCCCCTGGGCCGTACGCGCAGACGACGGTTCGCTGCGGCGCCGGCTGCACGCGCCGCCCGGCTGCCCGGAGTTGCTCGCCGTGGTGGCCCGGGACGCGGTCGACCTCCTCACCGACCCGGTGGCGTGTGCCAGCCTGCGCCAGTGCGAGGGGGACCACTGCCCGATCGTCTATCTCGACACCTCGCGCGGGCGGCGGCGCCGCTGGTGCTCCAGCGAGGTCTGCGGGAACCGGGAACGGGTCGCCCGGCACCGACGCAGGGCGGCTCTCGCGCGCGCGTGAGCCGTCGGGCATGATCAGCCGAGCCCGGTCCGTGTGCCCGCAGGTCGGTCCACCCGCTCATGATCAGCTCTATGTGATCTTCCGATCACGTGCCGCGACCGGACCACCCTGTTCCCAGATTTCCCAAGAAATATGTGCGCACACTTTGAACACACCATCGACCGCACGCGTACCCGGGTATGAGCGACCGACTGGGGGAACCCCCGGACACCGGAGGTAGGCGTGCGCAAGGATTCCGCCGTGGCTGATGAAAGCAGGCCAAGGGCCCGACATCGCATGTCCCAGCAACCCTCGTCCCCTGAACCGGACGAGGAGCTGATGCGTGCGTTGTATCGGGAGCATGCGGGTCCCCTCCTCGCCTATGTCCTCAGGCTGGTCGCCGGCGACCGGCAGCGTGCGGAGGACGTCGTGCAGGAGACGCTCATCCGTGCCTGGAAGAACGCCGGTCAGCTCAATCGAGCGACCGGTTCGGTACGCCCCTGGCTGGTGACGGTTGCCCGGCGCATCGTCATTGACGGCCACCGCAGCCGGCAGGCCCGGCCGCAGGAGGTGGACCCGTCACCGCTCGAGGTCATCCCTGCGGAGGACGAGATCGACAAGGCGTTGTGGCTGATGACTCTGTCGGACGCGCTGGACGACCTGACCCCTGCTCACAGGGAAGTACTGGTCGAAACGTACTTCAAAGGACGTACCGTGAATGAGGCGGCCGAGACCCTGGGTATACCCAGTGGCACGGTGCGCTCACGGGTTTTCTACGCCCTGCGGTCCATGAAGCTGGCGCTGGAGGAGCGGGGGGTGACGGCATGAACACGTACGGGGGATACGGAACGGGTGGTCCAGGATCCATGCAGGGATCACAGGCACAGCAGGGTCCGGGCGACATCCATGAGACGGTCGGCGCCTACGCGCTCGGCATTCTCGACGACGCCGAGGCAACCGCTTTCGAGGCACACCTCGCCACGTGCGAGTGGTGCGCCCAGCAGCTCGACGAGCTCGCCGGGATGGAACCCATGCTGGCCGCCCTCGCGGACCTCCCCGCCGCCCAGGGCACCCCGGCCATCGGCGAGTCCCTGGCCGCCCGGCCGAGTCCACAGCTTGCCGAACGGCTGGTGGACGAGGTCTCCATGCGGCGCGCCCACAAGCGCCGGCGCGGAATGTACCTGGTGGCGGCCGCGGCCGCGCTGATCATCGGCGGCCCGCTCACCGTGATGGCGGTGAACGGCGGCGACAGCAGCTCCACGATGCCGCCGCAGGCGCACGCCACCAGCCCGGCCAAGGCCGCGTTCGAGGTCATGACCGACAAGGTGGCCGCCACGGACAAGAGCACCGGCGTCTCCGCCGTGGTCGCCGTGGAGAAGAAGGACTGGGGCACCCACGCCGTTCTGCAGCTGAAGAACGTCAAGGGCCCCGAGAGGTGCTCCCTGATCGCCGTGGGCAAGAACGGCGAGCGCGAGACGGTGACCTCCTGGGCCGTCCCGAACTGGGGCTACGGCATTGCCAACGCCAAGTCCGAGGAGGCGAAGCTGCCGCTCTACGTGCACGGCGGCGCGGCCTTCTCGCCCAACCAGATCGACCATTTCGAGGTCATGACGTTCGGCGGCAAGCGCCTCGTCGAGGTCCAGGCGAAGGCGTAGCGAGAGGGAACAGGGCAACCGCCCCGGGTCGGCGCGCGAGCGACCCGGGGCGGACGCGTAGCCTGCACGGCCCCCTTTCGCGTACGGTTGACGGCTGCCATGCACGTCAGAAGGGGGCCCGGTGGCCGCTCAGGTTCAGCAGGAAACCGCGGTCGGTCCGGTCGGTGAGTCCTCAGCTCAGGACTCCGTACGAAAGTCCGCCCAGGACTCGGTACGCGACCGGGAGATCAGTGTCGAACAGGAACACCTGGACCGGGTGTACCGGCGTCTTGAGGAGAAGATCCACGAGGCGGAGTTCCTCATGAACGACGCCGCCCAGCGCGGTCAGGTCGGTACGCCCGGTGCGCTCGCCGAACGGGACGCCCAGGTGTTCCGGGCGGGCGTCCACCTCAACCGCCTCAACAACGAGTTCGAGGACTTCCTCTTCGGCCGGATCGACCTGCTCCTGGGCAAGGACGGCAAGAAGGGCCCGGACGGGGCGTACACGGCGGTGGAGCCGGCCGAGGGTGCGGTGCGCCCGGACAGCACGGCGGACGTCGCGGAGACGCTCCACATCGGCCGTATCGGCGTCCTCGACACGGACTACTCCCCGCTCGTCATCGACTGGCGGGCGCCCGCTGCGGCGCCGTTCTACCGGTCGACGCCGGTCGACCCGGGCCGTGTGGTGCGCCGCCGGGTCATCCGCTCCAAGGGGCGCAAGGTCCTCGGTGTCGAGGACGACCTGATGCGTCCGGAGCTGAAAGCTTCCCTCGACGGACACGAGCTCGCTGTCGTCGGCGACGGCGCC
The DNA here is from genome assembly GCF_052543295.1 of Streptomyces sp. SAS_270. NCBI lineage: Bacteria > Bacillati > Actinomycetota > Actinomycetes > Kitasatosporales > Streptomycetaceae > Streptomyces > Streptomyces sp. SAS_270. The sequence continues at coordinate 37,227 of NZ_JBMNDS010000079.1, read as the reverse complement.
CTGATGGCCGCCCTCGGCCAGGCCCGCAGCCACACCATGCGGGACATCGTGGCGTCGATCCAGGCCGAGCAGGACCTGGTGATCCGCGCGCCCGCCGCGTCCGTGACGTACGTGGAGGGCGGCCCGGGCACCGGCAAGACGGCGGTCGCCCTGCACCGCGCCGCCTACCTCCTCTACCAGGACCGCCGCCGGTACGCGGGCGGCATCCTCATCGTCTCGCCCACGCCCCTGCTGGTGGCGTACACGGAGGGCGTCCTGCCGTCCCTCGGTGAGGAGGGCCAGGTCGCCATCCGCGCCATCGGCTCGCTCGTCGACGGCGCGGAGGCCACGCTGTACGACTCCCCGGCCGTGGCCCGCGCCAAGGGCTCGTACCGGATGCTGAAGGTGCTGCGGAAGGCGGCGCGGGGCGCGCTGGAGGCGCCCGTTCCCGTACGGCAGCAACAGCAGCTCGCGTTCGGTGAGGACGAGGAGGACGGCCGTGAGCCGGGGGCTCCCGCCGGCACCCCCTCCCGTCTCCGTGTCGTCGCCTTCGGCCGCCGTCTGGAGCTGGAGGCCGCCGAGCTGGACCGCGTCCGGCACAACGCGCTCAGCGGGACCGCACCGGTCAACCTGCTGCGCCCGCGCGCCCGCAAGCTGCTGCTCGACGCGCTCTGGTCGCAGTCCGGGGCGGGCAGCCGGCACAGCGACCCGGAGCTGGCCGCCGAGCTGCGCTCGTCGTTCGACGAGGACGTCGCCTCCGAGGACAGCTTCATCGCCTTCCTGGACGCCTGGTGGCCGGAGCTGACCCCGCGCGGTGTGCTGGCCGCGATGGCCGACGAACGGCGCCTGGGGCGGTGGGCGCGGCGGATCCTCAACCCCGGCGAGGTGCGGCGGGTGGCGCGCTCCCTCAAGCGCGACGGACTCTCCGTGCACGACGTGGCGATGCTCGACGAGCTGCAGGCCGTCCTCGGCAGCCCGGTCCGGCCGAAGAAGCGGCGCGAGTTCGACCCGCTCGACCAGCTCACCGGCCTGGAGGAGCTGATGCCGACGCGCGAGGAGACGCAGCGCGAGCGCGCCGAGCGCCTGGCGCAGGAGCGCACCGAGTACGCGCACGTCATCGTCGACGAGGCGCAGGACCTCACGCCCATGCAGTGGCGGATGGTCGGGCGCCGGGGCCGGCACGCCACCTGGACGGTCGTCGGCGACCCCGCCCAGTCGTCCTGGTCCGACCCGGACGAGGCGGCGGAGGCCCGCGACGAGGCACTGGGCACCCGCCCGCGCCGCCGCTTCACGCTCACCGTCAACTACCGCAACCCCGCCGAGATCGCCGAGCTCGCCGCGAAGGTCCTGGCCCTCGCCATGCCGGGCTCCACGTCCCCGTCCGCCGTGCGGTCCACGGGCGTCGAGCCTCGTTTCGTGGCCACGAACAGCGGGAACGGCGCCGTCGTACGCGACTCGCTGGCCCAGTCCGTGCGCACCGAGGCGGCCCGGCTGCTGGACCGCGTCGACGGCACCGTCGGCGTCGTCGTCGCGATGAACCGGCGGGAGGAGGCCGCGCGCTGGCTCGCCGGGCTCGGGGAGCGCGTGGTGGCGCTCGGCAGCCTGGAGGCGAAGGGGCTGGAGTACGACGCCACGGTCGTCGTCTCGCCCGCGGAGATCGCCGACGAGTCGCCCGCGGGGCTGCGCGTCCTGTACGTCGCGCTGACCCGCGCGACGCAGCAGCTCACGGTCGTCTCGGCGGACCGGGACGCGCCGGACGGGAACGGGGTGCCGGATCTGCTGCGGGACTGACCGGGTGAGCGCCCCGCGGGACCGACCGGGTGGTCGCTGAAATGAACTTCCGGTACGGGAATGGCCTTACGGGATCTGTTTGTTAGCCTGGGTGTGGCACCGGCTCGATCCAAGCCCCCGGGCCCAACCTTCGTCGCTACGAGCGACCACTTGCCGCGAGGCGAGCATGGCGGGTCGGTGCCACTGAACGACAAGAGGTCCACGTCACCACGTGACGTGGACCTCTTTGTTGTCTTCCGGACTACTCGTATGTTCCCGTTGTGCTCTCGTATGGTGGAATCTGTTTTCCGAAAGTGAAACCGGGTCGCGACCAAAACGTTCGCAATCCGGGGCGGCTACCGCGTACTGCGCGGTAGGTGCGACGATCGGACGGCATACCCGCGACACGAGCAGTACCCGGTGAAAGCAGAGGAAGTCGGCCATGGCAACGGCGCCCAGCGTCTCCTACTCGATGACGGTCCGGCTGGAGGTGCCCGCGAGCGGAACCGCGGTCTCCCAGCTCACCGGAGCCGTCGAGTCCCACGGAGGCTCGGTGACCGGCCTCGACGTGACCGCATCCGGCCACGAGAAGCTCCGCATCGACGTCACCATCGCGGCGACCTCCACGTCGCACGCCGACGAGATCGTCGAGCAGCTGCGTCACATCGAGGGCGTGACGCTCGGCAAGGTCTCCGACCGTACGTTCCTGATGCACCTCGGCGGCAAGATCGAGATGGCGTCGAAGCACCCCATCCGCAACCGTGACGACCTCTCGATGATCTACACCCCGGGCGTGGCCCGCGTGTGCATGGCGATCGCCGAGAACCCCGAGGACGCCCGACGCCTCACCATCAAGCGCAACTCCGTTGCGGTCGTGACCGACGGCTCGGCCGTGCTCGGCCTCGGCAACATCGGTCCGAAGGCGGCCCTGCCGGTCATGGAGGGCAAGGCGGCCCTCTTCAAGCGCTTCGCCGGGATCGACGCCTGGCCGCTGTGCCTGGACACCCAGGACACCGACGAGATCGTGGCGATCGTCAAGGCGATTGCGCCCGGCTTCGCCGGCATCAACCTGGAGGACATCTCCGCGCCGCGCTGCTTCGAGATCGAGGCCCGGCTGCGCGAGGCCCTGGACATCCCCGTTTTCCACGACGACCAGCACGGCACCGCGATCGTCGTCCTCGCCGCCCTCACGAACGCCCTGCGCGTCGCGGGCAAGGCCATCGGCGACATCCGCGTCGTCATGTCCGGCGCGGGCGCGGCCGGTACGGCCATCCTGAAGCTGCTGATCGCCGCGGGCGTCAAGAACGCGGTCGTCGCCGACATCCACGGCGTCGTGCACGCGGACCGCTCGGACCTCGTCGACGCGGCCCCCGACTCGGCGCTGCGCTGGATCGCCGACAACACCAACCCCGAGGGCCTCACGGGCACGCTGAAGGAGGCCGTGCGCGGCGCGGACGTCTTCATCGGCGTCTCCGCCCCGAACGTGCTGGACGGCGACGACGTGGCCGCCATGGCCGAAGGCGCCATCGTGTTCGCGCTCGCGAACCCCGACCCCGAGGTCGACCCGGCGATCGCCCGTCAGACGGCGGCGGTCGTGGCCACCGGCCGCTCGGACTTCCCCAACCAGATCAACAACGTCCTGGTCTTCCCGGGCGTCTTCCGCGGCCTCCTGGACGCCCAGTCCCGCACGGTCAACACGGAGATGATGCTGGCCGCCGCGACCGCTCTTGCGGACGTGGTGACCGAGGACGAGCTCAACCCGAACTACATCATCCCCAGCGTCTTCAACGACAAGGTCGCGGGCGCCGTCGCCGGAGCGGTGCGCAACGCCGCGAAGGCGGCGGGCGTGACCGAGGCGGGCAACGCGACCGCCTGAACCGTCTCAACCGCCTGATCCGAGCGGGCGTAAGGCCTGTGACGGTTGCCACGACCGCCGGGACACGGCGCGTCGCGTGACACTGGGCTCCTGGCCGCCCCCTAAGGTGGCGGCCAGGCTCAGGCCTCCAGGCCCTGCGGCCCGGTGCCGGGAGCGCACGGAGCGTCACCACACTGAGGCAGTGGCGCTTTTCGTGTGACTCCCAAGGGTGTTCGTGTGACTCCCAGGGGTGCCGGATTGGCTTTCCCGCCGCAGGTGGGGGCAGGATGCGTCTTCGGGCGCGAGGGTCTGGCTACGGACCCGGGTCCGGGGACCGACCGAGGACCCTGGCAACATCGGCTTCGCCGCATCCGACATGCGGCTCCGCCGCGTGGCACGCCTCAACGGCAAGAAGAACACGGGAGTAACGACATGAACCGCAGTGAGCTGGTGGCCGCGCTGGCCGACCGTGCCGAGGTGACTCGCAAGGACGCCGACGCCGTTCTGGCCGCTTTCGCCGAGACCGTCGGCGAGATCGTCGCCAAGGGCGACGAGAAGGTCACCATCCCCGGCTTCCTGACCTTCGAGCGCACCCACCGTGCCGCTCGCACCGCGCGCAACCCGCAGACCGGCGACCCGATCCAGATCCCGGCCGGCTACAGCGTGAAGGTCTCCGCGGGCAGCAAGCTCAAGGAAGCCGCCAAGGGCAAGTAAGTCCGTTCGTGCGCCTCGGGACGGGCGCACACGGCACGCAGTAACGCCAATGGGGCGGCCCCTTCACCAGGGGCCGCCCCATCGTCGTACGTACGACCGTGTCTGCTGCGGTGACTAGCCGAGCGCCTTGCCCGGCAGTTCGACCTTCGCGCCCAGCTCGACCAGCTTTTCCATGCTGTGTCTATCCGGGGGATGACCCCCGGACCCCCAGCCGAGACCGGCGCAGCTCGGGGCCGAGGGTGGTGAGTCTTCGGCTAGCCGAGCGCCTTGCCCGGCAGTTCGACCTTCGCGCCCAGCTCGACCAGCTTCTCCATGAAGTTCTCGTAGCCGCGGTTGATCAGGTCGATGCCGTGCACCCGGGAGGTGCCCTGGGCCGCGAGGGCCGCGATCAGGTACGAGAAGCCGCCGCGGAGGTCGGGGATGACCAGGTCGGCGCCCTGCAGGCGGGTCGGGCCCGAGACGACCGCGGAGTGCAGGAAGTTGCGCTGACCGAAGCGGCAGTTCGAGCCGCCGAGGCACTCGCGGTAGAGCTGGATGTGTGCGCCCATCTGGTTGAGCGCGGAGGTGAAGCCGAGGCGGGACTCGTAGACCGTCTCGTGGATGATCGAGAGGCCCGTCGCCTGGGTGAGCGCGACCACCAGGGGCTGCTGCCAGTCGGTCTGGAAACCGGGGTGGACGTCCGTCTCCAGCGCGATCGACTTGAGCTGGCCGCCCGGGTGCCAGAAGCGGATGCCCTCGTCGTCGATCGCGAAGGCGCCGCCGACCTTCCGGTAGGTGTTCAGGAACGTCATCATCGAGCGCTGCTGGGCGCCGCGGACGTAGATGTCGCCTTCGGTCGCCAGCGCCGCGGAAGCCCAGGAGGCGGCCTCCAGGCGGTCCGGGAGGGCCGCGTGGGTGTAGCCGCCGAGGGAGTCGACCCCGGTGACGCGGATGGTGCGGTCGGTGTCCATCGCGATGATCGCGCCCATTTTCTGCAGGACGCAGATCAGGTCCTCGATCTCCGGCTCGACCGCCGCGTTGGCGAGCTCGGTGACGCCCTCGGCGAGGACGGCCGTCAACAGCACCTGCTCGGTGGCGCCCACGGACGGGTACGGCAGCTTGATCTTCGTGCCGCGCAGCCGCTGCGGGGCCTCCAGGTACTGGCCGTCCGCCCGCTTCTCGATCGTCGCGCCGAACTGCCGCAGCACCTCGAAGTGGAAGTCGATCGGCCGACCGCCGATGTCGCAGCCGCCCAGGCCCGGGATGAACGCGTGCCCGAGGCGGTGCAGCAGCGGACCGCAGAGGAGGATCGGGATACGGCTCGACCCCGCGTGGGCATCGATGTCGGCGACGTTCGCGCTCTCCACGTGCGACGGGTCCATCACCAGCTCGCCCGGCTCCTCGCCCGGACGGACCGTCACACCATGCAGCTGCAGCAGCCCGCGTACGACACGGACGTCGCGGATGTCGGGAACATTGCGCAGCCGGCTCGGCTCGCTGCCCAGCAGGGCGGCGACCATGGCCTTCGGTACGAGGTTCTTCGCACCGCGGACCCGGATCTCGCCCTCGAGCGGGGTTCCGCCGTGGACAAGCAGTACATCGTCTGAGCCGTTGACGGTCATGTATCTCGCGTTCCGATGAGTTGGGCAGGTGGCGTCGGCGGTCCAGTGGTACAGGAGCCGAAGCAGCAAGGGTAATGGCCGCCCACCCCCCTTCTGTAAGCCCAGGGACGGCCCAGCTACGTCATAGCTTTGCCACAACACGAACCGTTCCTAATCGGGCACACGGGGTCACCGGTGCGCGTGCGCGCTCTTCTTGCATCTGCACGCCCTGAGCTGCGTTCACTCCGGTACGGGTATTGCCTCCCCGTCGGCGGGGAAGATGCGGGATCATGTCTGGCATGACCGAGGTGTCCTCGCTCACAGGGCGGCTGCTCGTGGCCACGCCCGCCCTGGCGGACCCGAACTTCGACCGCGCGGTGGTGCTGCTCCTCGACCACGACGAGGAGGGCTCGCTCGGCGTCGTCCTCAACCGCCCGACCCCGGTCGACGTGGGCGACATCCTGGAGGCCTGGGCGGACTTGGCCGGCGAACCCGGTGTGGTGTTCCAGGGCGGCCCGGTCTCCCTCGACTCGGCGCTCGGCGTCGCGGTCATCCCCGGCGGAGCGTCCGGGGAGAAGACCCCGCTCGGCTGGCGGCGAGTGCACGGCGCGATCGGCCTCGTCGATCTGGAGGCGCCGCCCGAGCTGCTGGCCTCCGCGCTGGGCTCGTTGCGGATCTTCGCCGGTTACTCCGGATGGGGCCCGGGCCAGCTGGAGGACGAGCTGACCGACGGCGCCTGGTACGTCGTCGAGTCCGAGCCCGGAGACGTCTCCTCCCCCTCCCCGGAACGCCTCTGGCGCGAGGTCCTGCGCCGCCAGCGCAACGAGCTGGCGATGGTGGCCACGTACCCGGACGACCCTTCGCTCAACTGACCACTGTGATGACCTCTGTGAGCTTCAGTACTCTTGCAGTTATGAGCACTCTTGAGCCTGAGACCCAGCCCCAGCGAGGTACTGGGACGGGGACCCTCGTAGAGCCGACGCCGCAGACGTCGCACGGCGACGGTGACCACGAGCGCTTCGCCCACTATGTCCAGAAGGACAAGATCATGGCGAGCGCCCTCGACGGCACGCCCGTCGTGGCCCTCTGCGGCAAGGTGTGGGTCCCGGGCCGCGACCCGAAGAAGTACCCGGTGTGTCCCATGTGCAAGGAGATCTACGAGTCCATGAACGCCGGTGGCGACAAGGGCAAGGACGGCAAGGACGGCAAGGGCAAGTAGCCGCTCCGCCGGCCGGATCGGGTGGGCGCTCCGCCCGCTGTCCGTCGGTCCCTCCCGCTGAACGACTGATCCGCACGAGGTCCCCGAGGCGCGTTTTGGTGCGCCCCGGGGGCCTTTGTGCTGCACCCGCGTTGCACGGGGTGCGTCGGGTGGTCACAGAGTGGTTGAGACCTCTTGTGGGCATGTTCATGTAGTCCATAGCCTCCGGGGTGTTGTGCAGAGCAAAACCGTCATTGCGCATGTTGCAACGCACCCCCACCGGAGGACGCTCGATGAAGCTCTCTGTCCGAACGGCCGCCGCAGCCGCGGCCCTCGCCCTCGCGGGCCTCACCGCCACCGCCTGCGCCCCCCAGGCCTCCGACGACTCCTCCTCCGGCAAGGACGAGCGGACCGGCACCCTGCGCGTCTGGCTCTTCCAGGAGGTCGGCAACAAGCCGAAGCAACAGGTCGTCGACAAGACGGTCGCCGCCTTCAAGAAGGCCCACAAGGGCGCCGGCGTCACCGTGGAGTACATCCCCGTGGAGACCCGCGCCCAGCGCATCAAGGCCGCCTTCAACGACCCCAAGAGCGCCCCGGACGTCATCGAGTACGGCAACACGGACACCGCCGGGTACGTCAAGGACGGCGGACTCGCCGACGTCACCAAGGACTTCACCGACTGGAGCGAGGCCAAGGACACCGACCCGACGGCCAGACAGTCCGTGACGGTCGACGGCAGGATCTACGGCGTCCCGTACTTCGTCGGCGTCCGCGCCCTCTACTACCGCACCGACCTCTTCAAGGAACTCGGCCTCGAAGCCCCGAAGACACAGGCCGAGTTGATCGACACGGCCCACAAGATCCGCGCGGCGAAGCCCGACCTGTACGGGCTCGCGGTCGGCGGCGCCTACACGTACGGCGCGATGCCCTTCGTGTGGGCCAACGGCGGCGAGATCGCGGGCGGCAAGGACGGCTCGTACGCCTCCGCCATCGACAGCGCGGCCGCGCAGAAGGGCATCAAGGCCTACACCTCGCTCTTCGGGGACGACAACTGCCCCGCCGCCAAGTGCGCGGGCATGGGCGGCAACGACACCGTGACGGCCTTCGCGTCCGGCAAGGCAGGCATGGCCATCGGCGGCGACTTCAGCCATGCGGCGATCGAGGCGGGCAAGGTCAAGGGCAAGTACGCGGTCGTACCGCTGCCGGGCCTCAAGCCGGGGGAGATCGCCCCGGCGTTCGCGGGCGGCAACAACCTCGGCGTACTGAAGAGCACCACCCACCGCACCCTCGCCGTCGACCTGATGGAGCGGCTGGCGTCGAAGAAGACGCAGGCCGAACTCTTCGACGCCATGGGCTTCCTGCCGACGTTCACCGATGTGCGCGACGACGTCGCCGCGAAGGAGCCGTTCGTCGCGCCGTTCGTGAAGACGCTCTCCTCGGGCACCAGGTTCGTGCCGGCCTCGCCGGCCTGGGCGCAGATCGACGCCTCCCTGGTGCTGCCGACCATGTTCCAGGAGGTCGTCAGCGGCAAGAAGGACGTGGCGGCGGCCTCGAAGGACGCGGCGAAGAAGATGAACGACGCCTTCGCCTCCGTGGGCTGAGCGGATGACCGCGCACGACACCCTCGCCGAGAGGGCCCCGCGCAGCGCCGTCGCGAAGGCCGCGCCCACCGGCCCCCGGCGCCGGGGTGGCGGCTGGACCCCCTGGCTCTACCTCGCCCCCGCCCTCGTCGTCCTCGGCGGCCTGCTCGTCTACCCCGTCTACCAGCTCGGCCTGATCTCGTTCCTCGAATACACCCAGGCGCAGGTCAGCGGCGGTGAGCCGACGACCTTCCAGGGCTTCGGGAACTACGCGACCCTCTTCGCGGACGCGGAGTTCTGGCAGGTACTGATCGCCACCGTGCTGTTCGCGGCGGCCTGCGTCGTCTCGACCCTCACGGTCGGCTGCGCGCTCGCCGTGCTCCTCACCCGGGTACGGGCCCTGCCGCGGCTCGCTCTGATGCTGGCCGCGCTCGGTGCCTGGGCCACCCCGGCGATTACCGGCTCCACGGTCTGGCTGCTCCTCTTCGACCCCGACTTCGGCCCGGTCAACCGGGTCCTCGGACTCGGCGACCACTCATGGACGTACGGCCGCTACAGCGCCTTCGCCCTCGTGCTGCTCGAAGTGGTCTGGTGCTCCTTCCCGTTCGTGATGGTGACGGTCTACGCCGGGATCCGCGCCGTACCGGCCGAGGTGCTGGAGGCCGCCGCCCTGGACGGCGCCTCGCAGTGGCGGATCTGGCGGTCCGTCCTGGCGCCGATGCTCCGGCCGATCCTGGTCGTCGTCACCATCCAGTCGGTCATCTGGGACTTCAAGGTCTTCACGCAGATCTACGTGATGACGAACGGCGGAGGCATCGCGGGCCAGAACCTCGTGCTGAACGTGTACGCGTACCAGAAGGCGTTCGCCTCCTCGCAGTACAGCCTCGGCTCGGCGATCGGCGTCGTGACGCTCGCCATCCTGCTGGCCGTCACGCTCGTGTACCTGAGGCTGCTGAAGCGGCAGGGGGAGGAACTGTGAGGATCGTCGGAGCAGTTCTACGGCGCCCGTGGCGGCTCGCCGCCGAGGTGTCGGCCCTGCTGATCGCGGCCGTCGTCGCCTTCCCCCTCTACTGGATGGTGCTGAGCGCCTTCAAGCCGGCCGGGGAGATCGAGTCCACCGAGCCCCGGCCCTGGACGCTCTCGCCCTCCCTGGATTCCTTCCGGCGCGTCTTCGAACAACAGGAATTCGGCCGGTACTTCCTCAACAGCCTTGTGGTGGCCTGCTCCGTGGTCGTCGCCTCGGCACTGATCGCCTTTCTCGCGGCGACGGCCGTGACACGATTCCGCTTCCGATTCCGGACCACGCTGCTGATCATGTTCCTGGTCGCGCAGATGGTGCCGGTGGAGGCCCTGACCATCCCGCTGTTCTTCCTCATGCGCGACTTCGGCCAGCTGAACACGCTGGGCTCGCTGATCCTGCCGCACATCGCCTTCTCGCTGCCGTTCGCCATCTGGATGCTGCGGGGTTTCGTGAAGGCGGTTCCCGAGGCGCTGGAGGAGGCCGCGTACCTCGACGGGGCGAGCCGGACGCGATTCCTCTGGCAGATCCTTTTCCCGCTCGTCTTCCCGGGACTTGTGGCCACGAGCGTCTTTTCGTTCATCTCGGCCTGGAACGACTTCCTGTTCGCCAAGTCCTTCATCATCAGCGACACGTCCCAGTCCACACTGCCGATGGCCCTTCTCGTCTTCTACAAGCCGGACGAGCCCGACTGGGGAGGCGTGATGGCCGCGTCCACGGTCATGACTGTTCCGGTGCTCGTGTTCTTCGTACTCGTACAGCGACGGCTGGTCTCCGGACTGGGCGGAGCGGTAAAGGATTGATCCAGTGGACCTGATTCCCCTGCCCGGCCATGTGACGGACTACGGACAGCGCTTTTTCGAACTGGGCCCGGACACAAAGGTGGCCGCGGGTGAAGGCACGGAACGAACGGAACGCTGGCTACGGGCCACGCTGACGGCGGCCACCGGTCTGCCGCTCGCGCCGGGGGAGGGAGGCGACGGCAACGTCATCCGCCTGTACATCCACAGCATGGTCACCAAGGACCTCGGTGAAGAGGGCTATCGCCTCGCCGTGACGCCGAAGGGTGTGCACGTGGTGGGAGGTGGTCCCGCAGGGCTCTTCTGGGGGGCCCAGACGCTCCGGCAGTTGCTGGGGCCCGATGCCTTCCGGCGCGCACCGCTGCCCGGTCGGCAGTGGCAGCTGCCGCTGATCCACGTCCAGGACTCACCCCGCTTCCGCTGGCGTGGCCTCATGCTCGACGTCTCCCGGCACTTCATGCCCAAGGACGGTGTGCTCCGCTATCTGGATCTGATGGCGGCGCACAAGCTGAACGTCTTCCACTTCCACCTCACGGACGACCAGGGCTGGCGGGTCGAGGTCAAGCGGTATCCGAAGCTGACGGAGGTCGGGGCCTGGCGGGCGCGCACGAAATTCGGCCATCGCGCCTCGCCCCTGTGGGAGGAGAAGCCGCACGGGGGCTTCTACACGCAGGACGACATTCGCGAGATCGTCGCCTACGCCGCCGAGCGGCATATCACCGTCGTCCCCGAGATCGACATCCCGGGCCACTCGCAGGCCGCCATCGCCGCGTATCCGGAACTCGGCAACACCGACGTCATCACCGCCTCCACCGAGGGGGGTTCCGCCCTCTCCGTCTGGGACAACTGGGGAATCTCCGCAAACGTACTCGCCCCCACCGACAACACCCTGCGCTTCTACGAGGGCGTCTTCGAGGAACTCCTCGACCTGTTCCCCTCGGAGTTCATCCATGTCGGCGGCGACGAATGCCTCAAGGACCAGTGGCGGCAGTCGCCCGCCGCGCAGGCCCGCATCAAGGAACTCGGACTCGCCGACGAGGACGGGCTGCAGGCGTGGTTCATCCGGCACTTCGACGACTGGCTCACCGCGCGCGGACGCCGGCTCATCGGCTGGGACGAGATCCTGGAGGGCGGTCTCGCGTCCGGCGCGGCCGTCTCCTCGTGGCGCGGCTACCAGGGCGGCATCACGGCCGCGCAGGCCGGCCACGACGTCGTCATGTGCCCCGAGCAGCAGGTGTACCTGGACCACCGTCAGGACGGCGGCGAGGACGAGCCGGTGCCCATCGGCTACGTACGCACCCTGGAGGACGTCTACCGCTTCGAGCCCGTTCCGCCGCAGCTCACAGAGGATCAGAAACGCCATGTGCTGGGCACCCAGGCCAACCTGTGGACCGAGGTGATGGAGGACCACGCGCGCGTGGACTACCAGGCGTTCCCGCGGCTCGCGGCCTTCGCCGAGGTCGCCTGGAGCGCCCTGCCCGCCCCGCGGGAACGGGACTTCGCCGACTTCGAGCGGCGGATGACCGCCCACTACGGGCGACTTGACGCCCTGGGAGTCGCCTACCGACCGCCGACCGGACCTCTGCCGTGGCAGCGGCGGCCCGGTGTGCTCGGACGCCCGATCGAGGGGCCGCCCCCGAACGTGTGAGACGACGCCCCACGAGGCCTCACGGGGCTCATGGGGCTCACAGGACCCCACAAGGAACAAGCCGCCCAGGAGTCACCGAAGAGTGGCAATTCACGCTCACCGGTGATGCCGTACGAAAACGGACCATCTCCCTGGTGAGGGGGGCGAATGCCTCCTAGCGGACCCCCGCGTCAGGGGCCGGGGAAGATGTGCCAGAGTTGCCACGTCCGCCCTGTCAGCACGTACCGTACGCGCAACACAGGTGGGACCAGGTGGGGCAGCGGGAAGGGGCAGCCGGTTTGACCACGCACGCACCGCAGGCGGCGCAGGCCGTGACCCTGCCCGGCTCTCTGGACGAGGCGGTCGCGGCCCTGGCCGCCATGCCCGCCGCCGTTCCCGTCGCGGGCGGGACCGACCTCATGGCCGCGGTCAACGCGGGTCAACTCCGGCCCGCGGCCCTCGTCGGCCTCGGCCGGATCAGCGAGATCCGCGGCTGGCAGTACCAGGACGGACACGCGCTGCTCGGCGCGGGTCTCACCCACGCCCGCATGGGCCGTCCCGACTTCGCGGCCCTCATCCCGGCGCTGGCCGCCGCCGCGCGCGCCGCCGGTCCGCCGCAGATCCGCAACGCGGGCACCCTGGGCGGCAACATCGCGTCGGCCGCCCCCACGGGGGACGCGCTGCCCGTGCTGGCCGCACTGGAAGCCACGCTGATCATCGCGGGTCCGGGCGGCGCCCGCCGCGAGATCCCCGTCTCGCATCTGCTCGCCGGCGTGGAGATGCTCCGCGGCGGCGAACTCATCGGCTTCGTGCGCGTGCCGCTGCTGCACGCGCCCCAGGTCTTCCTGAAGGCGACGGGACGCACCGGCCCCGGCCGCGCGATCGCGTCCGTGGCGCTCGTCCTCGACCCCGCCCGGCGCGGTGTGCGGTGCGCCGTCGGTGCCATAGCGCCGATGCCGCTGCGGCCCCTGGACGCGGAGGCGTGGGTCGCCCGGCTGATCGACTGGGACAACAACCGGGCGATCGTCCCGGAGGCGCTCACCGCCTTCGGGGAGTACGTCGCCGCGGCCTGCATCCCCGACCCCGTACCCGAGGCGGACGGCTCCGTGCCACAGCTTCCGCCCGCCGTACTGCACCTGCGGCGCACCGTCGCCGCACTGGCCCGACGAGCACTGGGGAGGGCACTGTCGTGACCGACGACCAGCACGGAGAGGCCACCCCCCGGGGCGGCACCCACGGAGCCTGGGAGCCGCTGCCGCAGGGTGACTACGACGACGGCGCCACCGCCTTCGTCAAGCTCCCCGAGGGCGGCATCGACGCCCTCCTTGCGGACCGGGACAGCCCGCTCGCGGCGCCCGGCCACGGCTATGTGCCCCCGCACATCACCTCGACGTCCCCGCCCGTCGCGGCGACCGACCCGGGAGCCACCGGCACCTGGGCCGTACCCCCGGACGCCGTCCAGTGGCCCGACCCGAACGCGCAGGCCCCGCAGGAGACCGGCGGCGACCGGTTCGCGTACCAGCCGGGCGCCACCGGGCAGTGGGACTTCCGCGACGCCGTGCGGGAAGGCTCCGCGGCGTCCGGGCACGACGTCACCGGGCAGTGGTCCATCCCGGTCGCCAACGGCGATCTTCCGGACGAATCGGGCGAGTTCACCACGTCCGCTCTGGTCGAGCAGTGGGGCGGCACCCCGCCTCCCACGCTCCCCGGCGGCGCGGCCGCGCCCTGGGCGACGGAGGCCGTCGGCGAGGCATGGTCCCGCGCCCCGGAGGAAGTCCCCGCAGAGGCCCCCACGGAGCCGTCGACGGGCGCTCAGGCGGCCATGCACGCCGAGGCGCTCCAGGAGGGCACAGGCGCCCCGCACGAGGCTCCTGAGGCCGTTGCCGAGCCGGTGGCAGCCGAGGCGCCCGAGGCGGACGCCGACCCGGCCGCGCAGGGCTCCGAAGCCGGCCGAGGCGCCGAAGCCGTGGAGGCCGTCGAAGGTTCCGAAGGCGCCGACTCCGACGACGACGCGGCACTCGCCGCGCCCCCGCACGACGAGCACCCCCTCGCCTCGTACGTCCTGCGCGTGAACGGCGCCGACCGGCCCGTCACCGACGCCTGGATCGGCGAATCGCTGCTCTACGTACTGCGTGAACGGCTCGGCCTCGCGGGCGCCAAGGACGGCTGCTCCCAGGGCGAGTGCGGAGCCTGCAACGTGCAGGTCGACGGACGGCTCGTGGCCTCCTGCCTCGTCCCCGCCGTCACCGCCGCGAGCAGCGAGGTCCGCACAGTCGAGGGCCTGGCCGCCGACGGGCAGCCCTCGGACGTGCAGCGGGCGCTCGCCAAGTGCGGCGCCGTGCAGTGCGGTTTCTGCGTACCCGGCATGGCGATGACCGTGCACGACCTCCTGGAGGGCAACCCCGCGCCCACCGAGCTGGAGGCCCGCCAGGCGCTCTGCGGCAACCTGTGCCGCTGCTCCGGCTACCGCGGGGTCCTCGACGCGGTGCGCGAGGTCGTCGCCGAGCGCGAGGCGCACACCGCCGCCGACCACGAGCAGTCCGCACAGGACGCCGACGAGGCGCGCATCCCGCACCAGGCGGGCCCGGGCGCCGGCGGGGTCAACCCCGCGGCGGCGCACGACGCGTACGACGGATACGCCCCCCAGGAGCAGCCGTACGGCCAGGACGGAGGCCAGGCGTGAGCAACGAAGCCGCGACCGCGACACCCGAGGCACCCGACACGGGGCCCGAGGCACTGCCGCACGGCCTCGGCACCTCGCTGACGTCCGTGGACGCGCGTGCCAAGACGGAGGGCACCTTCCCGTACGCGGCCGACCTGTGGGCCGAGGGCCTGCTCTGGGCGGCCGTGCTGCGCTCGCCGCACCCGCACGCGCGCATCGTGTCGATCGACACCAGCCACGCGCGCGAGATGCCCGGCGTCCGCGCGGTCGTCACCCACGAGGACGTGCCCGGCGCCGCCCTGCACGGCCGGGGCAGGCCCGACCGCCCGGTGTTCGCCTCCGAGGTCGTACGCCACCACGGTGAGCCCATCGCCGCCGTCGCCGCCGACCACCCCGACACCGCGCGCATGGCCGCCGCCGCCGTCATCGTCGAGTACGAAGTACTCGACCCGGTGACCGACCCCGAGCAGGCCTTCGAGGCGGCGCCGCTGCACCCCGACGGCAACCTGATCCGGCACATCCCGCTGCGCCACGGCGACCCGGACGCGGCCGGCGAGATCGTCGTCGAGGGCCTCTACCGCATCGGCCGCCAGGACCCCGCCCCGATCGGCGCGGAGGCCGGCCTCGCCGTGCCGCGACCCGACGGCGGCGTCGAGCTGTACGTCGCCTCCACCGACCCGCACACCGACCGCGACACGGCCGCCGCCTGCTACGGCCTCGAACCCGAACGCGTGAAGGTCGTCGTCACCGGGGTGCCCGGCGCCACCGCCGACCGCGAGGACCAGGGCTTCCAGCTCCCGCTCGGTCTGCTCGCGCTGCGGACCGGCTGCCCGGTGAAACTCACCGCGACCCGCGAGGAGTCCTTCCTCGGCCACGCCCACCGCCACCCCACCCTGCTGCGCTACCGCCACCACGCGGACGCCGAGGGCAAGCTGGTGAAGGTGGAGGCGCAGATCCTGCTCGACGCGGGCGCCTACGCGGACACGTCGTCGGAGTCGCTGGCCGCCGCGGTGTCCTTCGCCTGCGGCCCCTACGTCGTCCCCAACGCGCTCATCGAGGGCTGGGCCGTACGCACCAACAACCCGCCCTCCGGCCATGTGCGCGGCGAGGGCGCCATGCAGGTGTGCGCCGCCTACGAGGCGCAGATGGACAAGCTCGCCAAGAAGCTGGGCATGGACCCGGCGGAGCTCCGGCTGCGCAACGTGATGGCCACCGGGGACGTCCTGCCGACCGGTCAGACGGTGACGTGCCCGGCCCCGGTCGCCGAACTGCTGCAGGCCGTACGGGACTACCCGCTTCCCGCGCTGCCCAAGGACACCCCCGAGGACGAGTGGCTGCTGCCCGGTGGCCCCGAGGGCGCGGGCGAACCCGGCGCCGTACGCCGTGGCGTGGGCTACGGCCTCGGCATGGTGCACATGCTCGGCGCCGAGGGCACGGACGAGGTCTCCACGGCCACCGTGAAGGTCCACGACGGTGTGGCGACCGTCCTGTGCGCGGCGGTCGAGACGGGGCAGGGTTTCACGACGCTGGCCCGGCAGATCGTCCAGGAGACGCTGGGCATCGACGAGGTGCACGTGGCGCCGGTCGACACCGACCAGCCGCCGGCGGGCCCGAGCTGCCGGGGCCGTCACACCTGGGTGTCGGGCGGAGCGGTGGAGCGTGCGGCGAAGATGGTCCGCACCCAACTGCTCCAGCCGCTGGCACACAAGTTCGGGATGTCGACCGAGCTGCTCCAGATCACCGACGGCAAGATCACCTCGTACGACGGTGTGCTCTCCACGACTGTCACCGAGGCGATGGACGGCAAGGAGCTGTGGGCCACCGCGCAGTGCCGCCCGCACCCGACGGAGCCCCTCGACGCCGCCGGACAGGGCGACGCCTTCGTGGGCCTGGCCTTCTGCGCGATCCGCGCGGTGGTCGACGTCGACATCGAGCTGGGTTCGGTACGGGTCGTGGAGCTGGCGCTCGCCCAGGACGTCGGCCGGATCCTCAACCCCGCGCAGCTGACGGCCCGTATCGAGGCGGGCGTCACCCAGGGAGTCGGCGCGGCCCTGACGGAGAACCTCCGCACGGCCCGCGGCCTGGTCCGCCACCCCGACCTCACCGGCTACGCCCTCCCGACCTCTCTCGACGCCCCCGACATCCACATCGTCAAACTGGTCGAGGAGCGGGACGTCGTCGCGCCCTTCGGTGCGAAGGCGGCCAGTGCGGTACCGGTCGTCACGTCCCCGGCAGCCGTCGCGTCCGCCGTCCGCGCGGCGACGGGCCGCCCGGTCAACCGCCTCCCGATCCGCCCCCAGGCGGCCGTGGTGACGACGTCGTGAGCACCCCTGAGACGCCCTCCGAGCCGCCGCGCTACGAACCCGGGCCCAGCGTCGGCAAGTTGATGCTGGGGCTGCTGGTGTTCGTGCTGGCGGCCGTGGTGGTCGTCGTGGGTGGCGTGTACTTCAGCTGAGGTCTCCGAGGCGGTCCGAACCGACTGACCGTCGTGTGTTTCCTGGTGTTTCCGGCGTTGTCAGTGGCGCGGCGTAGGGTTCTCGAACAGTGGGGAACTGCCGCGGGGTGACGGGTGTTCCGCACGGGGGAAGCACGGATGCGTTCACATGCGCGGGGGAGCCATGAGCACGACTGACACCGATGTCGGCGGCGCGGTAGCACTGACCGAGGTTGAGCTGGATCCGTACGTCACGCACGCGGCGACACGGCGGTGGATGGCGGAGCCCGGACTGCTGTCCGACGGCACGCTGCTGCGGTTCGACACATTGCGGGAGCACGGGCTGCGGAGGGTGGCGGACCTCGTCGGCGAGGCGGACAGGATCGCCGAGGAGCTGTGCGACCAGCTGGTCATAGGGGCGCTGCGTTCCCTCGACCGTGACCTGGAGCCGATCGTGCTGGACGGCGCGACGGGCGAGATCACCTCCATGTACGTCCACCGCAATCTCAGCCCCGTCGACTTCCTGCCGCTGGCTCCTTCCCTGGGGGCGCTGCTGCGGTTCACGGCGGCCACGGAGGAACTGGCGGACAGTCGCGGCCAGTTCGCCTCCTACGAGGGCCGGTTCGGTCCGAAGGCGGTCGGCGAGGCGTCCAGGGCGCTGGCCGCGGTCTTCGAGGAGCACGTGGGCGACGGCCGCGTTCCGCCGTACTGGAGGATGGCCGCGCTGATCCGTCCTCTCGCCCGGATCGCGGGCCCCGGCGACGGACTCGTCCTCGACCTGCCCAAGCGTCTGCTGGACGAGGAGTTCGGCGCGGGCGGGATCATGCGCTTCGAGGACGTGGACTTCCCACCGGCGCTCACACACGAGCCGACGCGCCGCTTCCTGCGCGAAGTGGGCCTCCCCGAGGACGGCTTCCTGTTCCAGCTGGAGACCGAGGTCCCGCTGCCGACCCTCACCGAGTACTGCCTCGACGTCCGCTCCGGCGACTTCACCGAGGACCAACTCCCGGTCGGGGCCGCCGGGTTGATCCGCCTCGGCCACCTGATCGAGGACGCCGGCCTCGTCGTCGACGGCACCACGGGCGCGGTCCTCGCCTGGAGCGAGACCGACACCACCCTCCGCCCCCTGAACACCGACATCTCCACCCTCGCCTTCACCCTCTGGCTGCTGCGCCGCGAGAAGTCCCTCGACGCCGAGCACCACCTCAGCAGTGCCTACGGGCAGTTGGCGGCCACCGTGATCCAGACCCTCGCCCAGATCGACCCCGTCGCCTGCGCCCCGACCCCGCTGTCGGACGATGACGGCGGCTGGCGGTACTGGCCGGAGATATTCGAGGACCAGGCGGGCGGGGTGCTGTACGCGTAGCTGCGCGGGGTAGCCGCACCCGGGAAGGGCTCGCGGAACGGGCTCGTGGAACGGGCGTGCGGCATCGCGGATCGGCCGTGCCATCCGCCGCGCCGCGACCGCGGTCGGCTCAGCTCGTGCCCCGTCCCGGCGGCCCGTCCGTGCCGTACAGCTCCGCCGAGGCGTCCACATGGGCCAGCCTGCGCAGCGCGCTGAACACCGCCTCGCCCAGTACGGTTCCGATCACCGCGCTCTCCACCACGCCTTCCACCCCGCCCTCGGCCGCTGCCCGCCGGTCCACGTATGCGAGGTCGGCGCGGGCGACCCGCTCCGCGGCGTCGGCGTAGACGTCGAGCACCTCGACGAACTCCCCGTGCCCCAGCCGGGCCATGGCGGCAAGGGCCTTGGACAGGTCGGCCGCGGCCGGGTTCGACTCGTGCGTCCGCCAGCCGCGCCGGGAGACCAGGTCGGCGACGGCGGCCTGCGCGGCCGCCGACTCGGTGTCGTCGTGCTCGATGCTCTCGTTGCCGAGGCGGTCCGTGGCGGCGCCGAGCACTTTGTGCAGCGGACGCGTCGGATCATCGATGGCCGTCAGCACCTCCGCGATCTCGGCCACCTTCATGCCGCCCACGTCGAGCAGGGCGCGGATCAGCTGCAGCCGACGCTCGTGCGCGTCGCCGTAGGTCGCCTGGTTCGGGCTGGTCAGCTCGCCCGCAGGCAGCAGCCCTTCACGGACGTAGTACTTGATCGTCGGCACCGGTACTCCGGTTCTTCGACTCAACTCTCCGATGCGCACTGCCGGTTCACTCCTTGGTTCTGGCCCTGTTCGCCGTGCCGGCCCTTGCGGCCTTCCCCTCCCATCATAGATAGTGTGGCTATCGGATAGCGGATAGTGCTGCTATCCGCTTTGAAGGGGGAGTCATGTCTTCGCTGCTTCAGTCCTCGTCGCCCGCGCCGTCGTGGTGGCCTTCGGTTCCCTGGCGGTCTCCATGGCGGTCATGGCATCGACCGCTGGTGCTGTTCTCGGCGGCGATGGTGGTGACGGCGGTCGTGTCCGCGGTGGGACTCGCCGTCGACGACCGGGTCCTGGTGGGCGCGCCGATCTGGTTCAAGCCGTTCAAGTTCTCCGTCTCCTTCGTGGCGTACGGCCTCTCCCTGGCCTGGATGCTGTCGCTGCTGCCCCGCGGGCGGCGCGTGGGCTGGTGGGCGGGGACGGTCGTCGCGCTGGCGAGCCTCGGCGAGATGGTGATCATCACGGGGCAGGCGGCGCGCGGAAAGCGCAGCCACTTCAACTACGCAACGCCCTTCGACACGGCGCTGTTCAACACGATGGCCGTCACCGTCGTCATCCTGTGGCTCGGCACGCTCGTAGTCGCCGTTCTGCTGCTCCGCGCCAGGATCGCCGACCGCGCGTCCGCCTGGGCGATGCGCTCCGGCATCGTCCTGGCGCTGGCCGGAGCCGCTGTCGGATTCCTGATGACGCAGCCCGCGCCGGGGCAGCGGCGCGGCGTCTCCAAGGTGGTCGGCGCGCACAGCGTGGGCGTACCGGACGGCGGTCCCTCCATGCCGCTGACCGGCTGGTCGACGACCGGTGGCGATCTGCGGGTCCCGCACTTCGTCGGCATGCACGCCCTGCAACTCCTGCCGCTGCTGCTCATGGTGCTGACCGCCCTCGCACCGCGCTTCGCCCGCCTCGCCGACGCCCGGGTGCGTTCGCGCCTGGTGCTGCTCGCCTCGGGCGTGTACGCCGCAGCCTTCGCGCTGGTCCTGTGGCAGGCGCTGCGAGGCCAGCCGCTGATCCACCCGGACGGGGTGACGGTGGGGGCGGGGGCCGCGATCCTGGCGATCGCCGTTCTCGGGGCGTACGTGTCGCTGCGGGTACCGACTCCCGCGCCGGCCAAGGCAATTGACGCCGAACACGCCGAACACGCCGAACACGCCGAACACGCCGAACACGCCGAGCACGCCGAACACGCCGCACGTGCTGACGCTTCGAAGGAGCTCACGTCATGACCGGTTTCCTCTTCGAGTTCTCCTTCTGGCTGGCCGCGCCCGTCTGGCTGCTCATGATCTTCGCCCCCGGGTGGGGCCCGACCACTCGCATAGCCGGATCACCACTGACCGTGGTCCCCATCCTGCTGCTCGCCTATCTCCCGCTCGCGATCCCGGTGTTCCCCGAACTCTGGACCGCGGTCAGCCGCCCGGACATCGACACCTTCCGCGACCTGACGGCCCTCGCGGACGGCGCGGGAGCCATCTGGGCCCAGGTCATCGCCTGGGACCTCCTCATCGGCCAGTGGATGTACCGGGAGTCCCGACGCCTCAGGCTCTCCCCCCTCCTGACGGGCCCCCTACTGACCTTCACGATCCTGCTGTCCCCGTTTGGCCTGCTGTTGTTCCTGTGCGTGCGCGCGACGAGGACACGGCGGGTGCTCCGCGATGAGTTCGCGGCGGCGGCGTCCGGCTGAGCCCAAGCGAAAGGGCGACACCCTTTTCGGGGTGCCGCCCTTTCGTTCTGCCAGGTCTGAAAGACAGAGGCCGTGGCGGGATTCGAACCCACGTAACTCGCTTTGCAGTCTGCTCACGCAGCCTGGGACTCGTACCGAGTCTGACCAGGCTCGTCCCCTTGGTCAAGCGGTTCTAACCAGTGCAGGCGACTGACTCAACTCCGGGACGCGTGCCTCCCCTTGGGGCACAGACGGCTACTGCCCTTAGCCATACGGACTCTCGCGTCTGAATTACTAGGCCGGGGTCATCCGGGATTCCGAACGGTGAAGGTGGGGGGTCTTTGTACCAATGGTTGCACTGCCACCTGACTGTTCGTCAGAGAGCTGCGCCCTGGTGTAGGCGCCCTAGTGGCAGCGTTCATCAAACGACCGTTTGCCGAACCAGTGCCGACAGTCCCCAGGTTGACCCCGTTCACCTAGAGATCTGTTCATAAACTCGTTCATCTATGTGGTAGTGTTCATCTTGTTGATGGATACGTTTGATGAACATGGAGGGGTAGTCATGGCACTGGTCGGACTAGTTCGGGTGAGCACGGACAAGCAGGAGACGGCTCGGCAGCACGACGCACTCACGGAAGCCGGGTGCGTGAAGGTCTTTGAGGAGAAGATCTCAGGGAAGCTCACCGTTGCGGAGCGCCCTGGTCTCGTCTCTGCTCTCGACTACATGCGAGAGGGAGACATGCTCACGGTTCAGGAGGTAGACCGACTCGGCCGGAACCTCCTTGAGGGACTGCTGATGCTGACTGAGCTTTTCGAGCGTGGCGTAGCCGTCAAGGTGCTGGACGGAGTTGCCAAGGGTGAGCACACAGAGCGCTCCCTGATCCTGGATCTTGCTTTCGCTCTGGCAGAGGACAGGCGACGGGACATCGTGAAGAAGACCAAGAACGGTCTTGAGGCCGCTAAGAAGCGCGGTCGGGTAGGTGGACGTCGTCCGGTCATGTCTGACGCTCTTACCGCTCAGGCTGTGGCGCTGAGGGACAAGGGATTCACGATCCGGCAGATTCAGCCGCACCTCACCTACAAGACTCAGGACGGAGAGACCCGTAACCCTTCGGTCGGTGCCATCTCTCAGGCTCTCCAGGCGCACGACGCTGAGAACGATTCGTAAGCCCTTACAGCGCGACTGCCGGACACACAGGAACCAGTGGAGAGAAGCATGGGGATCATTCAGACCGTTGTCGGGGCCATCGTGGGATGGGCGTTCATCATCATCGCGGTAGGCAACGCAATACTCTGGCCCGTCGTAGCGCTGATTGAGTGGGTACAGGACCGAAGACGTAAGAGCTAGCTCCTGGTCCCTCACAGAGCCGTACAGACCCCTTGCTGAGGCTGGCAGGGGGTCTCTTGCTGTGCGCGCTACGTCCGATAGCTAATACAAACCCTGGGACAATAGAGAGACAGGCAGACGACACAGACAGACAGGAGTACAGCCGTGGGCGAGTACACACCAGGATTGCCATTGGATATGGACGCCGTAGACGAGGTAGCCCAGACAGCTACAGCAGGAGGAGACAAGGCAGAGCAGACGTTGGGGGACATGCAGGAAGGATTTCTGAAAGCTCATGAAGAGGGCCGCTTCTCTCACTTCGCCCAGGGCACAGGAGAGGGCCGCGCCAATGGCCGTGGCCTGAGAGCGCTATTGGAAGCGATTCCCGCTGTCTAGAGATTAATGGAAATTCCACTGTGATTCTAGACACAATATCTAACCGAATATTACGGCGCGTATTCGAAGAGTTCCGATTGTCACTTTGAGTGAATTATCGGAACTCTTCTGCGTTTGGGCTCAATCCACTAGTGAATGAATACCTGCCATAATAGACATGAAAGGACAGCAACACTACTCGGAATACACAAGGAGCATCACCAGGGGCATAGGGAAAACAGCGAAAGACTAAGCCAATGAAACGTAAGAGACTGCAAGACCTCCCTATCTGGCGCGGAGACTTTGAGGCAGGAGAGCAAGCGGTATGGATCTGGCACAACGAAGATCTACCGTGGCCTCTCAGATACGCCGCTCAAAGAATCATGCTGGACCACGCTTTCAGCAGCAGAGAGCGCTGCATAGCACAGCTCATTAAGGGAGGATGGATGGTCCAGGATGAGAAAGGGATACGTTCCGTAGTACCCGGAAAGAAGAGCGGATGGAAGAAGAAGTAATTGAACTAGAGGGAACGCCAGAGACTCCCTGGAAAGCTAGGCGAGTGGAAGCACGGGCAAACCTCCTTTGGACGTACCTGAATCTATGCAAGGACGAGAAGACGAGATTCACGCAGTCTGAGCTAAGTGAAGTTCTCGCCCTAGGCGTAGACCGCGTACACCTCAGAGAAGCCGTAAGGAATCTCGAAGAACGTGGGCTACTGCGAGTAAATCGCAGTCACAGACCACACCGATACACATTGATCGAAGAAAAGCAAGACGAAAGGCAAACAGCAAAATGACAGACACGAACGCATTCAACTTCGGCGCACAGGAAAACTGGTTTGCGCGCTATTCAGACCCGAAGAATCAAGCCGAGAGAGCCGCTAGAAAGGCGCAGGAAGAGCTAGACGCACAAAGACAGGCTGAGGCAGAGCAAGCGGCTCAGCTACGCACTCAGGTCATGTACCGCTCTGGTCCAGCCATCATTTCCCTGATTCGCCAGTACGTGAACTCTAACCGTCCTGCCATGACTACGGAGATTCGTAACCTCTTCAAGCAACAGCTAAAGGGCGCAACGGACCATGAGTTTCAGGAATCCCTAGAGTGCTTGAAGCAGCAAGGAGAGGTAATCGAGAAGGCTACGACTACGGGATACAGCGGGGCCAGCACGGAAGGATTCATGGGCGAGCGTGTGACAAATCTCTGGGTAGTGGCGGATTTGGGATGAATCTTGAAGACCTCAGCTTCCCGGCTATCGCCCTCTACACGTATTTTGAAGACGGATGCGAAGCAGACTCAATTCGTACGCGAGAAGTTTTTTACCAGTCATTCCCCGAAGCTAATTACGAAGACGCATTGGATGAATTGAAGAATGCGGGAATGTACCCCGAAGCCGGCGAGCCCTATTCATATGGCGAACCAAGGGGAATTCTATTCACGCAGAGAAGTGCAAGACTGATAGTGATTGACTAAAACAGTAAGACCCCATATCCATCTGGACGTGGGGTCTTCTGTAAAGGTGATTCGAATAGTATTCCGGAATATGGCTATGCCTAAGGAAAAGGATACAGGGGTTTTGGTAGTTGTCCGAAAGAATTGAGAATGTCCGATTGGCCATTGTTCGAAAGAATTTTGCTTGTCCTGGTGTCTCCTAATTCATTTCGACCAAGAACAGGGATACGACTGTAAGCGGCGCTGTACGCCCTTACGGGCGACGGCTGGAGCAAGGAGACGCAGGAACCCACGTACGGCTCTCAGACGGCCGTACAGAGCCACAGGGGCACGCTAGGCGCAATCCCGGCCTAGGAGGGGCTGAGCGCTACGCAAGTCCGCGTGGCGTTGCTCGTGAGTCGCATCTATTGAGGAACCGGGGGCGCGCGAGCGTAGATCAATGAGTGGCAATTCGTCAACGGTTGACGCAGAGATCATCCCTGGTAGTCTGATGCCCTTACTTCGAACCACCCCAGCACGTAGCCCCAGGATTCCGGTCCTGGGGTTTTTGCTGTTCCCGGAAATGATATAAGCCCCATTCCCTTGATGCCTGTAAATCAAGAGAATGAGGCTTATATCGGAGGACAAACAACAGATAGAACGAAGCCAGTTCCAGGTACGAAAAGCATCTGCCTAAAGGATATCAGTAATAGTGCCAGCGATTACTGGCAGGATTCTCCTTTGGGGGAGAATAGAACTAAGCCACGGGAAAGGAAGAAACCGTGAACATAAACCGTAATCATAAGGAGTTTAGCACGTATGACTGTCGTAACCGAGGAAACCCTAGGAGTAGTACCTGACTCACCGTCGGAACTATTTGAATTCAATCGAGAGCTTCTGATTCAGGAAGCTATTGTCATTGCTGAGATAACAGGGGCGGGAATCGTCCCTATCAAGAACAAGGTACCCAAGCAGAGTGGCTGGCAGCATAAGACAGCGAAGAATCCTGAGCAGATTCGGGAGGCCCTTTCGCAGTCTTGGGTGAATGGTGCTGGTGTTCTGCTCCCTGCCGATAAGTATTGCGTAGTCGATACCGATACGGCGGAGGCGGAACAGTGGGCAAGGGAGGAGCTGCCTGAAACCTTCACCGTGCAGACCCTTAAGGGGTACCACCGTTACTACTCGGTTCCCGGACCCATCAAACAGGACCGGTCCGTAATCCGTGATGGAGTTGATGTTCTTACCGGCCAGAACTACGCGGTATATGTCGGCTCGGTTCACCCTGATACGGAACAGGTGGAGTACCGCCACACGGACAGCAGCAGGGACATTGAGAGCCTGCCTGCGTCGCTGTATGAGCGCCTGAAGACGGATGCTGAGGGGAAGACGTCAGGGACGGCCGGTAAGGCTATCTCAGGGGCGTCTACGGCTTCCGTGGAAGTCTCCGAGAGCGCATCGAAGAACGCTGAGGACGTCATCGCACGTCTGAAGCCTCAGACCCGCGCACGGCTCAATGACACGTCGGATGGCAGAGATGGCAGGGTCTATTCGGTAGTGCTCTCGCTGCTTCAGTCAGGTTGTGGTGGAGTAGCCGACGTAATGGCAGTGCTCTTGAAGTACCCATTGCGTGACAAGGTGCTAGAGCAGCCGGACCCCTGGAAGTATCTGTCCCACAAGGTACGCAGCGCACAGGAGTACATTGCCGAGAATCCCGCGCAGCGTATGACACTCCCGTACTGGAGACGGCTGCTGAGCGGAGCAAGCCTCAAGGCGGGATACAGGAAGGTACTGCAAGCTATTGGCTACATGGCTTTCACGCAAAGCAAGGAACAAGGGAGGGACGTAACCAGACTGACGCTGTCACAGAGGGACGTAGCGCTAGGCGCAGGAATGTCCAAGCCAGCCGCTAGGAAGTGGATAAACCAGGCTGTAGACGATAAGTTCCTGAAGAAGATCACCGATCCTTCCCAGGGTTCCGGCTACGCCACGGTTTATCTGCTGACCGTTCCCCGTACTGGTGACTTCGCTGGAGTCGAGCAACGGGAGGTAACCGGAATCGACGTAGGTCACGACGCGTTTAGGCACGGGGCTCTTGCTTCCGCTCTGCCGGTATTCCACGAACTCCACTACGGACCAGGATCAGTCAAGGAGCTACACGAACGCATGGGAGGAAAGTCAAGTGTTCAGACCACAAGGAACAACCTGAACAAGTTGAAGGACGCGGACATAGCCGAGAACGAAAAGAAGATTTGGAAACTGACTGAAGACTATGAGCTGAAGTTGGATGTATATGCGATAAAGGCTGGAACCTTCGGTAAGCGGGAGCAGCAGAAGGAGCAGAACGAGATAGAACGGGAATTCTGGGGGATTGTGTGCAGGAACCGAACGGAATGGGAAGCGGAGCGAGTATGAGCGAGGTTGCTTGGAAGCAAGTCATGAAGACCGAGATCCTGCGGGTGTACCAGTGTGCGGGATGCGGTGACGGAGCGGAGAGGCCGGACGGCTGGAAGGGAGTTTTCTGCTCTGAGGAGTGCAAGGGAGACGCCCGGACAGTCAGAGCCATGCGTGAGGAGATCAGGACAGGGAGACTGACACCAGGTACCAGAGCAATGAAGGTTCTATGGGATGACCTCATGAGGTTTGGGATGGACTACCAGGAACTACCTCCTAGGTCGTACGAGCTTATGGAGCGGGTGTTCTTCCCCGAACCTATCTATCCGGCAGACCGAGAAGACTGGTCCTCCACATGGCAGAGCTTCAAGAAGGTACGGACGGTAGGAGAACCCTGGGAGCACAAGGAACCTGTCTTTGTAGCGAAGTAGGGGGGATGTATGTTGCTTCGCTGCGCTACGCCGTTACTCTCGCCTGCGGCTCGGTAACGAAACGCCTGCGGCGGCCAACACACCAGGATGCATACTCCCCATCCATGGAGACAAGGAAAACCAAACCTAGTTACCACTACTTACCCCTCACTGTTGAGGGTATAGATATGGGAACTAGATTTGGTTTTTTTGGTTACCCCCTGGTCCTTTCGTACCGAGCGAAGCGAGAGTACGTCCGCCGTAGGCGGAACACGCACATACACCGATATCAACTCTGGAAACAGAGAATGCGCATAACCGGATAGAGAATTTGGTATTAGTCCTTCGCCGGCTGGACGTTGTCGGGTATTACCGAATTCCCCCTATTCTCTATTCCCTAATTCAATATCGGGTACTGTATTTGTTTTTTAATGAGAATTCCTGCTATGACTCCTAGTTTCGGTACTGATCTCTCCAAGTAAGAGTTACTCTTGTGGAGGGGGTCCGAGGAAGTGGCCGAAACTTCCGAGTTTCAGGGAATCGAGAAATTTCTTAGATAGTTACTTCTGTGCTGGATAGTGCATCGTCATGATGCGTCCGGTCTTCACTGCCATCTTTGCCGCCTTGGGCAGAGTCAGGATCAGTGCCTTTCTTCCTACCTGGTTGATCGCAGGTTCAATCGAGAGCACTTCAGCAGTCTTGCCATTCCACAGTTTCAGGTGATCCCCTGCCTTCAACTTGTCTGCTCTCTTGCGTACTGGCTTGTTGATGCTTCCTCCTCATGGTCGTCTGCTTTGAGCTATGACTATCCCATGAGGCACTGACAAACGAGAAGGGTAGATTCCGCTTACGGAACAAGGGCGATAGCTCCGGCCTGTCAGCCCTCTGCCTCTTCTGAGAGATCATCGAAGGAGAGTTGCCTCTCCGTTTGCTTCAACAGGTCCTTCTCCAAGTATTCTTCCCATTGTTCGCGTAGCTTCTGGTCACTGCGAGGTAGATCCGTAACAGACAACCACTTACTGGCAACCGAAGATCCGTTAGCGAGTGTCACTCTTACTTGGGTTACATCCCAATGTTCGGGGACAAGGACGCTGTCGTCGTGCCTGATTGCCCAACTTACGGTAGTGAATGGTTCGAGGGTCATACGGTCTTCACCCTCCACCCAAGATGGGTCCATAGCGACTTCCACCAATAGCCTCGCCCTCCAACGGCGGAAGCGCCCCCTCTTAAGGATCCTTCGGCCCACGATCTCAACGCTTTCGACAGCGACCGGTACGGCAGTGACGTTGGTCAACTGCGCATAGAAAGCGTTTTGGACAGTCTGTGGGTCTCGTACTGATGACCACCACTCATCATCGACGGGGACCGGTGCATAGACGACCCTCTTGAACCGAACCCGAGGGCGACCACGGCGGAACGTTGCAAAGGTGACTGTCCAAGACGATGCGGCGAACGCGGCGCTCACGCCACTGATAATGATCGCGATCACGGGAAGCGACATGCGCCAAGGATGCCCACCTGTAAGCCCGTTGGACCCTGACTTGGGGAACATCTGTGGTTGGACATGAGAAGACCCCTGGACATCCCGTATCCAGGGGCTCTCAGCGTTTCTAGGGGCTCTCTGGGGGTGTATCCATCACATAGTTGCCCTGCCCGACTTCCAGCCGTAGCCACCCCTCCGTACGGAGCGCCACCACTGCCTTCTGTGTAGTCGCCTGTGCCGTCCCGTACTCCGCCGCCAGTGCGACCGTCCCAGGGAAGCGCTCACCAGGTGCCCACTCTCCAGCGCGCAACCGGCGGCGCAGGTCATCGGCAATCTGGGGCCAGAGGTTCCGGGAACGGTCAAGATCAGCCATACGGCCAGCGTGTGCGCTAGCGCGCAATCCTGCTACCGCGCTTACGCGTAAGCGCATAAGCTCAGCTCAACCGGCTATGAGGAGCTGATGACATGGCAGAGCCAAGCGTCGTCCGTCTGCTGCCCTGGGGTGGACCAGAGGGCAAGAGGGCGCACCTGGTCACCGACGGCACTCCGACACCCCTGTCCCTACTGGCTGACAGGATCGAAAGCCAGCAGATCGAAACGGCAACCGTCATCGTGGAGTTGGCACGGCCGATGGTCGGCGAGGAAGCCAAGCTGACCGCAGATGAACTGCGCTGGATCTGCTCTCGGCTCATCGAGAGTCTGACGGAAGTGCTGAACATCGCAGAGAGCCGGGGACAGAGAATCCCTGACTATGAGGAGTGACGTGAAGAGGACGCATACCCGCGTGGCGGGAATGGCTCTGCTGTCTGTCGTTGCCATAACCGGGTGCGGGGGCACTGGGGAAAAGAGCGCTCAATCAGATGAGCCAGTAAAGGTCACCCACTGCGGCACTGGCCAGGACACCACGATGGAACTCCGAGCAACCAACAACTTCCCGGACCCTACGGCCTACTTCATTCAACTGTATTGGTTCGACAAAACAGGGAGACAGGCGGACGCGTTGAGGATGACCACTCCCGGCATCCAGCCAGGCAAGTCCATCACATTCACTGCTGAGGCGCGCATGCCCGGAGAGGGATGGACCTGCGGTGTCAAGGTACTGGGAGCGCAGTAAGCCCAAGTTCCTGTAGGCAGTAGAAAGCCCCGGCAACCCAACCAAGGGAAACCGGGGCTCAGCTGTGTCTTGGGTCAGTACCTATCTCCCAAGCCCTGTACGGCGTTCACAGCCCGAGTGCTGGCCATGTCTGCGCCGTACCTGCGGAGCATGGAAGGAGACTTCCATCCCCGGATAGCCATGATGTGCTCTCCCGAGACTCCAGCCGCTTTCAAGTCGTCTGCCCACGTGTGGCAGAACGAGTGAGGGGCTACCTGTGCAGGGTCGTAACCTGCCTCTCCTGCCCGCTTCTTCACCATGACGTACAGCCCCCTGTACTGGAGTGGACCCCTGCCACGGGTGCCAAGCCAGAGGAACGGGGTGGAGTCGGCCATGGGGTGAGTGGAGCGCACTCGTAGATACCGAACGAGAGCCTTTACGGTCTTTGGCTGGAGAGGAATCACCCTGCCGTCCAGAGAGTTCCGGTCCATCTTCAGGGGGACCACGATCAGTGTGTGTCGAGTGAGGTCTAGGTCTTCCACCCGCAGGTTCAGCAACTCCTCTGCCCTCAGTCCCTCAGTGAGTACGCGGATGATCGCGTGATCCCTCACTGTCTGGAAGTCGCGCACCTTGGGAGAGCCGTTCCCCGTGACTTTGAGTACGTCGGCCACGAAGTCAGTGGAGAGGGTCTTGGGCTTACCGATCGGGGGAGCCGTGTACCTGTGGAGCTTGGGGGAGTCGTAGGGGTTGGGGTGGTCGTATTCCTCTGCGAGATAGATGAACAGAGGGCGCAGGTTCCTTTGGAGAGTGTTGGTGCCTCCCGTGTAACCGCCCTTTCCATCCTGCGACTTGGGCACGTCATGCACCTGGTAGTACCAGCGAAAGAAGCGGTTCAGGGTGGCTACGTCACATGCGGTGAAGTCGCCTTGCATATCGCTCTCGGTCATCCAGTTGTGCAGGGCGACACCAGCGAACTTGTACGCGTTGATGGTCTTGCGCTGAAACGGACGGCCGTACCTGTTGGTGATCGTGCTCAGGTGAAGGTCCAGCTCTTCCAGCATGGCCGTACGCGCGTCTGTGGCTGAGCGTCCGTCGATGACCCTGAGAGGTGCTGTCGGCTGCTGCTGCGCATCGGTGCTCTGAGGCTTCCTGAGCGCGCTCCGGAGAGGTGTACGTGAGGCTGCGCGGTTGGTCACTTGGGCTCCCTGTGCGCCGTGTGGCGCTCTGTGGAGCTAGGTCAGTCGGTGGTGGACCAAGCAACTGACCTAGCCCCGTCTCGGACGGGAGTCCCTTGCTGTGAGAGCAGTGTCTGACCTACGAACATGCAGGTCAGACCACATATAAGAGGCCGTGGCGGGATTCGAACCCACGTAACTCGCTTTGCAGGCGAGCCCCTGAACCACTCGGGCACACGGCCGTTGTCGAGACCGGCACGGCTCACACGTTCCGCTCTCGATGTGTCGACGGTAGAGCGGGTGGGGGAGGGGGCTCAAGGGTTCCGGGGGTGCTGCAACGGGACTGCCATACGCCGTTCACGAACCGCCCGCGTGACGTCGAGCAGGGCTCGCAGGGAGGTGGGTGCCGTACG
Source organism: Streptomyces sp. SAS_270 (assembly GCF_052543295.1). Taxonomy (NCBI): domain Bacteria; kingdom Bacillati; phylum Actinomycetota; class Actinomycetes; order Kitasatosporales; family Streptomycetaceae; genus Streptomyces; species Streptomyces sp. SAS_270. The sequence continues at coordinate 6,124 of NZ_JBMNDS010000079.1, read as the reverse complement.
GATGCCCAGCGACGGTCCGGGGCCGAGGGCCGCCGGGCGCACGGGCCACCTCCCCACGGAAGAGGCCCCGGGCCACCGCGGCCCCCAAGTGGCACCCCACCCCCCACCCCGCGCATCCTGGAGATGTCGCGGCGTGCCGCGTCGCCGTCGGTGAGGGCCAGGAGGCCGTTGCGACGGTGGGGTGCGTGAGCGCCGTGTTGCGAGGCGTACGAGGCATGAGTCAGGTGGCGGCACGCAAGTGGTGGACCCTTGGCGCCGTCTGCGTGGCGGCGTTCATGTTGCTGCTCGACATCACCGTGGTGAACGTGGCGCTGCCCTCGATCCGCGAGGACCTGGGGGCGAGCTTCTCCGATCTGCAGTGGGTGATCGACGCGTATGCGCTCACCCTCGCCGCCTTCGTGCTGACCACCGGCTCGCTCGCCGACCGACTGGGCCGGCGCCGGGTCTTCGCGTGCGGACTCGTGGTCTTCGCCCTCGCCTCCCTGATGTGCGCGCTGGCGCCCGATCCACTCTTCCTCAACCTGGCGCGTGCGGTGCAGGGGGTGGGCGGCGCGGCCATGTTCGCGGTGTCGCTGGCGCTGGTCGCCCAGGAGTTCCCGGCCGGGCGCGAGCGCGGCATGGCGATGGGACTGTACGGGGCGACGATCGGGCTCGCGGTGGCGATCGGCCCGCTCATCGGCGGCGCCCTCACCGACGGGCTCGGCTGGCAGTCGATCTTCTACCTCAACGTGCCGATCGGGGCGGCCGCGCTCGTGGTCACGTACGCGAAACTGCGCGAGAGCCGCGATCCGAACGCCACCCGGGTGGACTGGCCCGGCGTCGCCACGTTCAGCGTCGCCCTGTTCCTGCTGGTGTGGGCGCTGGTGCGCGGCAACGACGAAGGGTGGGGCAGCGCGCTGATCGTCTCGCTGTTCGCGGGCGCCGCCCTGCTGCTGGCCGCGTTCCTCGTGATCGAGACGCGGGTACGCGAACCGATGCTTCCGCTCGGCCTGTTCCGGCGGCGGGCCTTCGTCGGGGTGCAGCTCGCCGCGTTCGGGGTCTCCGCGGCGATGTTCGCGATGTTCCTCTACGTCACCCTGTACATGCAGAACTTCCTCGGCCTGTCGCCGTACGCGACGGGCGTGCGCTACCTGCCGATCACCGTGGCCAGCTTCCTCGTGGCGCCGGTGGCCGGCGCCCTGCTGTCCCGGGTGCAGGCGCGGCTGATGCTGTCCGTCGGGCTCGCTGCCGTGGGCGTCGGGCTGCTGCTGTGGGGCGGGATCCAGACGGACTCCCGCTGGACGACTCTGCTCGCCGGGTTCCTCATCGGAGGCGCCGGAATCGGGCTCATCAACCCGGTGATCGCGGACGTGGCCGTGAGCGTGGTGCCCACCGAGCGCAGCGGGATGGCGGCCGGCATCAACGACACGTTCCGCCAGGTCGGCATCGCCGTCGGCACCGCCGTCTGGGGCGCGATCCTCATCGGCCGCGGCGCCGACAAGGTCGGCGAACTGACCGCGGGCACCCCGGCCGCGAACGGCGGACAGCCGCATCGCTTCGTCGAGGCCGTCTCCTCCGGCGACCTCGACCAGGCCCTCGCCCCGCTGCCCCCGGCCTCCCGCGCCGCCGTCGCCTCCGCCGCGCGGGAGGGCTTCCTCAGCGGCCTCAACCTCGTCCTGCTGCTCGGCGCCCTGGTCTGCTTCGTCACCGCGGCGCTGGCTCTGTGGCTGGTGCGGGAACACGAGATAGAACGGCAGGCCACGGTGGCAGCGCCGACACCGGAGCGGGTCGAATCCTGACGGCGGGGAACCGGCCGCCGGGCGCCACGAGGCCCCCGTACGGCGATGTGAGCTAGGTCCCATGGATGGCTGACCCGGCGTAGTCCGCGCGTTGACAACACCGGGGCGCCGGTAGGGTGGCCCGGTTGTCATACGTAGCCGAGCCGCTCAACCACCCCACGGAGACCGTGACTACCACCGCCACCAACACCCACTCGCATCACCTCTCCCCGGCCTTCCCCGGGCGCGCCCCCTGGGGCACCGCCGGCAAGCTGCGTGCCTGGCAGCAAGGGGCGATGGAGAGGTACCTCCAGGAGCAGCCGCGCGACTTCCTGGCCGTCGCCACGCCCGGCGCCGGTAAGACGACGTTCGCGCTGACGCTCGCGTCCTGGCTGCTGCACCACCATGTCGTGCAGCAGGTGACGGTGGTCGCGCCGACCGAGCATCTGAAGAAGCAGTGGGCGGAAGCGGCCGCGCGCATAGGGATCAAGCTGGACCCGGAGTACAGCGCGGGCCCGCTCAGCAAGGAGTACCAGGGCGTCGCCGTGACGTACGCGGGTGTCGGCGTGCGGCCCATGCTGCACCGGAACCGGGTGGAGCAGAGGAAGACCCTCGTCATCCTCGACGAGATCCACCACGCCGGTGACAGCAAGTCCTGGGGCGAGGCCTGCCTCGAAGCGTTCGAGCCCGCCACCCGCCGTCTCGCGCTGACCGGTACGCCCTTCCGGTCCGACACGAATCCCATCCCCTTCGTCACGTACGAGGAGGGGAACGACGGGATCCGGCGGTCCTCGGCCGACTACACCTATGGATACGGGTCCGCCCTCGGCGACGGGGTCGTGCGGCCCGTCATCTTCCTCTCCTACAGCGGCAACATGCGGTGGCGTACGAAGGCGGGCGACGAGATCGCCGCGCGGCTCGGCGAGCCCATGACCAAGGACGCCATCAGCCAGGCCTGGCGCACCGCCCTCGACCCGCGCGGCGAGTGGATGCCCAGCGTGCTGCGCGCCGCCGACCGCCGGCTGACCGAGGTGCGCAAGGGCATCCCGGACGCCGGCGCCCTCGTCATCGCCTCCGACCAGGACTCGGCGCGCGCCTACGCCAAGCTGATCCGCGAGCTCACCGGTACGAAGGCCACCCTCGTCCTCTCGGACGACACCGGCGCCTCCAACCGGATCGACGAGTTCAGCCACAGCGACGACCGCTGGATGGTCGCGGTGCGGATGGTGTCGGAAGGCGTCGACGTTCCGCGGCTCGCTGTCGGCGTCTACGCCACCACCATCTCCACCCCTCTCTTCTTCGCGCAGGCCGTCGGCCGCTTCGTACGGTCCCGGCGGCGCGGCGAGACCGCCTCCGTCTTCCTCCCCACCGTCCCCGACCTCCTCGGCTTCGCCAACGAGATGGAGGTCGAGCGCGACCATGTGCTCGACAAGCCCAAGAAGGAGGGCGAGGAGGACCCGTACGCCGAGGAGGACAAGCTCCTCGCGGAGGCCGAGAAGCAGCAGGACGAGGACACCGGCGAGCAGGAGCAGTTCTCCTTCGAGGCGCTGGAGTCCGAGGCCGTCTTCGACCGCGTCCTCTACGACGGCGCCGAGTTCGGCATGCAGGCCCACCCGGGCAGCGAGGAGGAGCAGGACTACCTCGGCATCCCCGGGCTCCTCGAACCCGACCAGGTACAGATGCTGCTGCAGAAGCGGCAGGCCCGGCAGATCGCGCACAGCCGCAAGAAGCCGGACGACGAGGCCGACCTCCTCGAACTGCCCGCCGAGCGGCGGCCCGTGGTCTCCCACAAGGAGATGCTGGAACTCCGCAAACAACTCAACACCATGGTCGGCGCGTACGTTCACCAGAGCGGCAAGCCGCACGGCGTGATCCACACCGAGCTGCGCCGCGTGTGCGGTGGGCCGCCGAGCGCCGAGGCCACGGCCGGGCAGCTGCGGCAGCGGATCGCCAAGGTGCAGGAGTGGGCCACCCGGATGCGGTGACGGGGCGGGACGGGGAGGGTGCGGTGGCGCGTCCGTCCGTCCCTTGCCTCCCGTCCGGGGCGGCCTTTTTCTCGTACGTGGATCAGTGCCCCGGCGTGCCCCGGCGCACTCGCCGACGTGTACGCCCCGTGCAGGGGTGGTGCACGCCCTGTGGCGAGCGCCCTGCTTATCGGGACAAACGGAATCAGTCCACACCGTTCGATGCCCGGATTCTGGACGGAGACTTCCGCTGAGCGGACCGGCTCGCTACTGTCCCGCTACGCACACGCCCCGTGGCAGCGCCGCCGCGGAGCGCAGCCGTGAAGCGACTGGGCCCGGGACGACCCGGGTCGTATGCCGACCGGCGGCCTCTGAAAGCGCGTCGCCGACGGGACTCGGTGACGCATCTGCCGCGAGGGGGCCGTCGACCTCACCACTAAGGAGTGGGCGTCGTGACCGCGGAGACCTCTCAGACGCTCGACCGGGGCCTCAAGGTCCTCAAGCTGCTCGCCGACACGGATCACGGGCTGACCGTCACCGAGCTCTCGAACAAACTGGGCGTGAACCGGACTGTCGTGTACCGGTTGCTCGCCACTCTGGAGCAGCACGCTCTCGTCCGCCGCGACCTGGGTGGCCGCGCACGGGTCGGGCTCGGTGTGCTGCGCCTGGGCCGCCAGGTCCACCCGCTCGTACGCGAGGCCGCGCTGCCGGCGCTGCGCGCGCTGGCCGAGGACATCGGGGCGACGGCGCACCTGACGCTGGTCGACGGGACGGAGGCGCTGGCCGTGGCCGTCGTCGAGCCGACGTGGACGGACTACCACGTCGCCTACCGCGCCGGTTTCCGCCACCCGCTGGACCGGGGGGCCGCCGGGCGCGCCATCCTCGCCGCCCGGCAGACACCGGTGTCCGAGCCCGGATACACGCTCACGCACGGGGAGTTGGAGGCGGGAGCCAGCGGCGCCGCGGCTCCGCTCATCGGCGTGACGGGGGTGGAGGGAAGCGTCGGCGTGGTCATGCTGGCCGACTCCGTACCGGAGCGGGTGGGGCCGCGAGTCATGGACGCGGCACGCGAGGTGGCGGACGCACTGCGCTGACCGCGCGCGCCGAAGGGACTCGGGCGCGAGCTGCCGGGGTCGGGACGCGAGCCGGCGGGGGGCGGGCGCGAGCCGGCGGGGGCGGACGCGAGCCGGCGGGATCCGGATTCGAGCCGCGTGGACCTGGGTGCCGGCCGTCGGGGCCTGGGTGCAAGGCGCGTTGCCGTCGGATGCGTGCCGCGTGGACCTGGGTGCCGGCCGTCGGGGCCTGGGTGCAAGGCGCGTCGCCGTCGGATGCGTGCCGCGTGGACCTGGATGCAGGCCGCCGGGGCCGGGCGCAAGCCGCCGCCGCGGCCGGATACGAGTCGCCCGGCCCCAGACGCCGCCCCCGCAACCCGCCGTCGCCGGACGCCGGCCGCCCGAAGCCCAAGCCGACCCGGTAATCCCCTCCGGCCAAGGCGGTGGGGTGCTCAAGTTAGATTGATCCCGTGCTCTCTCGCCTCACGCGCCCCCAGGCCATCGCCGTCTGCGCCCTCCCCGTCGTGGCTCTGCTTGCCACGGCGGCGTTCGCGCCGCTGCCGTTCTCCGTTGCGCAGCCCGGCATGACGGCGAACGTCCTCGGCGAGAACAAGGGCGATCCGGTGATCACGATCAGCGGCGCGGCCACCCGGGCGACCCGCGGACAGCTGCGGATGACGACGATCGAGGCGACGGGCCCCGACATGCACGTCTCACTCGGTGACGTCCTCGACGGCTGGTTCCGCACCGACCGGGCGGTGCTGCCGCGCGACTCCGTCTACCCGAGCGGCGACAGCGTCAAGGAGATCGAGGCGCACAACACCGCGCAGATGAAGGAGTCCCAGGACACCGCCACCGAGGCGGCGCTGTCCTACCTCCACAAGAAGGACGTCAAGGTCACGCTCAAGCTGGCCGACGTCGGCGGTCCCAGCGCCGGGCTGCTCTTCTCGCTCGGCATCGTCGACAAGCTGGACGGCAACGGCAGCGGCGGCGACCTCACGGGCGGCCGCACCGTCGCGGGTACGGGAACGATCGACGCCGACGGGACGGTCGGCGCGGTCGGCGGGGTGGCACTGAAGACCCAGGCCGCCCGGCGCGACGGGGCGACGGTCTTCCTGGTCCCGAAGGCGGAATGCTCGGACGCGAAGTCGGAGCTGCCGAAGGGGCTGCGCCTGATTCCGGTGACCACGCTCAAGGGCGCGGTGGACGCGCTGGTCGCGCTCGAGAAGGACCAGGGCTCGGTACCGAGCTGCTAGGGGGTGTTTTGAAAGTCCCGCACAGCACCCACGGCGCCCGGCACGCGCCCTCGCCGCACCGGCCGAAGCCCCAAGTACGTCCAGTACGAGGGCCT